>CAZCMC010000001.1:0-5018 GCA_964499665.1 uncultured bacterium
CCGGACTGGCGGGGACCACAGCCAACCTGCAGCTCTTTGTGTTTGACCCGAAAGGACGGCTCGCCGTCGGGGGCTTCTTTGTCAGCGGCGTCGCTGCTCCCTCGAACCGGACAGGGTTCTTCATCCAGTTGAACTCCGGATCTGTACCAGCCGGGCGGTTCACATGGCTGATGGTGATCTTCGACGCCTTCGGGAACACCTTTGTGACACCCTTCCAGGCGCTTCACGTCCAATGAGAGAGGGCGGGACCTCCCATCGTTCGGCGTCAAGGGCGATCGCTAACGGCCCAACTGTGCGTGATGAAGCCAGGGAGGGGGGACGAAAGGGGGATGGAGATCAGGAGTCGAAGTCTCGGAAGTTGGTGATACGCCAAGCGCCGTCCCTCTTACCTGCCGAGAGCAGCGATCGCTTCTTGAGAGTCGGGACCCCATGTCCCGTGATGTTCAGATCATAGACGAAAAATAGATGCTCTCCCTCCTCTCGCTTCTCCAGCAGGCGATAGGTGACGTCCCGCTGCTCGGTCCCGGCTCTTCCGCCGCTGCTACCTTGCAGTAGCGCCTCCTCCTGCTCGATCTTCCGGGTAGCCAGCCCGTCCGTCAACTGCTTTGCCCTCATCAAATCGACCTTCACGTAGTATTGATCGACGAACCGAGAGGCGATGGCCTCAGCATCTGAGGCTTTACCGCACGCCGCGAAGAGGGTGGCGGCGGCCAGGAGAAGAAAGGTCAAGGGGTTGCGCTCGCGCCTGGAAGGGTTGGTTCGCGTGAGATAGGCCTCAGGAAGATCGAGGAACCGCTCGAATGTCACCCCCTGATCTCGAACCCGGCGTTCGATGAAGAGTTCAGCGTAATACTCGAGCAGTTCATCGGAGATTCGTTTCATCCCACTCCCATCGTTCAGAGGTTCGCCTGCTCGATCTTGACCTTGGCCCGCGCCCGGACCTGTCGAACCCAGTCGCTGAACACCTGCTCGCGTTTCCTCCTCAGGAGCCCTCGATGGTATTCGTTCTTCTCCCGCTCATACTGGGCGGGGTCTGGGTCTTTTCGATCAATCACCCGAATGAGGTAGGCGGCCTTCGTTGCCTGGATGATCGGGCTGACCTCGCCTTTTTCCAAAGCCAGGGCTGCTTCTTTGAAGGTGTCCTGATCGGGCACCCGCTTGACCTCCTGGGTCCATGTGAACAACTCGGTCGAGAGCGGCTTGAGCCCGGACGACTTGACGATCTCCTCCCAGGGTTTTCTCTCCTTCACGAGCGCAGCAAGCCGCTGGATCGTCGCCTGCTGTGCCTGGATATCCGAAAGCAGGACGTATTCCACCTTGACGGAGGCCCGATTGAACCGGAAGGACTCCCACACTTCATCGGGCAGGACATTTACCGCCCCCTTCACCCACTGTTCGAGCTTACGAATCATCAGATCCTGACGAAGACCCTCCTCGAACCTCTCCGGGCTCAGGCGGGCCGATTCGAGGGCGCGGAGATACCGCTGGCGGCTGAAGCCAGTCTTGTCACTAAAGGCCGGCAAGCCCGTGATCTCGGCAGTCAGCTCATCGGGGCCGATTACGAGGCCCAATCGCCTCGCCTCGTAGAGCAGCAAGTGGCGCGCGACCAGGCTCTCGATAATCTGTGTCTTTAGGTTCAACCGTTCCAGGATCTTCTCGTCAAATTTGTCCCCCATCGCTTGCTGATACTGTTGGTACTGTCGCTGGTAGGCCTGCCGATATTCAGTATATGGAACCTTCTCACCCTCGACCGTTGCAATGGTGTCTGGCCCAAGGCCACCCGACGTGGAGCGGAACCCCCAGACGAAGAAGGTGGTCCCGATGAGGGCGAAGATCACCCCCCACAGGGTGATGCTCAACGCCTTCCTATGTTCTCGCATACGCCCCAGCACATCTACCTCCGCACAGTTGCAGGCATTGATCTTGCATGATAGCCGATCCCTCAAGGCGGCGCAACGGTTTTTTCGAACCGCCAACCTCCCCAGAAAATCCTTGTGTTTTCGCGGCAGGTGTGCTACAAGGAGGGCCCTGCATGGAATAATGCCCGATTTTCATCGCAACATATGTGAACGAAGGAGTCCTCGGTGATTTTCGACTGGCTGTTCGGGATGTTCTCAAACGATCTGGCCATCGACCTTGGTACGGCCAACACCGTGATCTACGTCAAGGGCAAAGGGATCGTCCTGAGTGAACCCTCGGTGGTGGCGATCAAGAAGGGGACCAACATTGTCCTCAAGGTGGGACGCGATGCCAAGGAGATGCTCGGCCGAACCCCCGGTTCCATCGTGGCCATTCGCCCCCTGAAGGATGGTGTGATCGCGGACTTCGATATCACCGAGCAGATGATCAAGCATTTCATCGTCAAGATCCACAACCGCAAGACCTTGGTCCGACCCAGGATCGTCATCGGCGTTCCCTCCGGCATCACCCAAGTCGAGAAACGTGCCATCCGCGATGCCGCAGAGCAGGCCGGGGCCAGGGAGGTCTACCTGATCGAAGAGCCGATGGCCGCGGCGATCGGGGCCGGGCTTCCGGTCTGGGAGCCATCGGGCAGCATGATCGTTGACATCGGGGGAGGCACGACCGAGGTGGCGGTCATCTCCCTCGCAGGCATCGTGTATGCCCAGTCGATCCGGATTGCCGGAGACGAAATGGACGAAGCGATCATTCAGTACTTGAAGCGGAAGTACAACCTGCTCATTGGGGAGCGGACCGCGGAGAATACCAAAATCCAGATCGGATCGGCCTTTCCCTTTGATGAACCTCGGAAGATGGAGGTGAAGGGGCGGGACCTGGTGGATGGGATCCCCAAGGGCATCACGATCAACGACAGCGACATCCGAGAGGCCCTCCACGATCCGATCTATGCCATCGTGGACACGGTAAGAACGGCCCTGGAGCGTACACCCCCGGAGCTGGCGGCTGACATCGCCGAGAACGGGATCCTGATGGCCGGAGGCGGGGCCTTGCTTCATGGCCTTGATGTCCTCATCTCGCATGAGACGCATCTCAGAGTGCGGGTGGCCGAAGACCCGCTCTCCTGCGTCGTGCTGGGGACGGGGAAGGTTCTGGACGAGTTGGACCTCCTCAAGTCCGTCTGTCTCGATAGCTAACCGGGCCCAACCTTCGGTCGTGGATGCATGAACGGCGCGCTTCGGCGCAGGTAAGTGGATAGTCCCGACGGACATGACTCGCCTACTGGTTCGATATCGCCGACCGCTCATCCTCTCCAGCACCCTCCTGCTGTCCTTTGTGCTCATGACTCTCCAGGTGCGCAGCCAAAGCCCCCTAGCCGACCTCACCAAGCGCATGTTGCTTACCACGATCTCCCCAATCCTGCGTATCGCCGCTGTCAGCAAGGCGACAACTGTCAGTCTGTGGAAGGAGTATATCGACCTCCGCCGGGTCCGCCGGGACAATCAACTCCTTAGAGAGGAGGTCAGCCAGTTCCGGGTACAGGTGGGAGAGCTCCAGGAGGCGGCACAGGAAAATTCCCGCCTGAACTACCTCCTCCAGTTGGGCAGCCCGTCAGGGACAGAGGCCGTTGCCGCCAAGGTCATTGGAAAGGACGTCACGAACTGGTTCAGGACGATTCTGATCGACAAGGGGGGAAAGGAGGGGATCCAGCGCCACATGGCCGTCGTGGCCCCTGAGGGGCTGGTGGGGCGTGTCGTGGATGTCACCGCGCGTGCAGCTCGCGTACAGCTCATCACCGACCCAGAGAGCTCAATAGGGTGTCTCGTCCAACGGAGCCGCGTGGCCGGAGTTGCGGCGGGGAGCCAGTCGGGCGCTGTCCAGATCAAGTATCTCCCCTTGATGGCCGACGTGGTCGTGGGAGACCGGGTCATCACATCAGGAATGGGCGGCATCATCCCCAAAGGCATCCCGCTGGGCAAGGTCATCAGGTCGAGCCGACCAAATGGAGCCCTCTTCCAGGAGACCGAGGTGCAGGCCCTGGCCGATTTCTCCCGGCTGGAGGAGGTGATGGTGCTGAAACGGCCGCCCGAAGGTGATCTGCCGTCGGGAGGTGGCAAGCGCCTACCGTGAGCATCCTCCTGCTCGCACTTCTCGGCGTCTGTCTCCTGCAATCCACCGTTGCCCACCGCCTCGCCATCGGCGGTGTGCAGCCGGACCTTTTCCTGGTCCTCGTCTTCGGTTTGAGCCTCTCGACAAGGCCTGAACTGGCTACCGTGGGAGGCTTTCTCATCGGGCTCTACCAGGACTCGCTCTCCGGCGCCCCCCTTGGCCTGAATGCCTTCACCCTCAGCCTGATTGGCTTCCTGGTCAGCCAACTGAGTCGGCAGGTGAAAACGGCGGAGCTGGCCACGCGATTCACGCTGCTGTTCCTCGCCGGCATTACCTCAGGCTTGACCACCCTCCTCGTCCTCCGTTTCTTCCAGGTCTTCCGCCCGGTCGCTTCGACCATCCTCTGGACGGTCCTGCCCGGGGCTATCTACACTGCCATCCTCGGGGCCTGCTTGCTTGCCATGCCAATGCTGAGGGGGATGAGGGGTCTCGGCCGATGAGTTGGGATCGCGACTCCAATCCCTACGCCCCCTTTCAGAAGCGAATCAAGGTCACGGCGTTTCTCATCTCTGGGGCGATGCTGATCCTTCTGCTCCGCCTCTGGCACCTGCAGATCCTCGAAGGCGAGCGCATGCTTCTGCTCTCCATCAACAACCGCCTGCGGATCCGCACGGTCGAGGCGCCCCGAGGTCTCATTCTCGATCGGAACGGAGAGGTCATTGTCGAGAACCGGGCGTCCTTCGACCTCTATCTGATGCCTGAAGACATGCAGGACGTCGAGGAGGTCACGCGCCGCCTCGCCAAGATCCTCCAGATGTCACCGGAGGAGATGGGGCAGCGTCTCTCACAACGGGAGGCCCTACCCTCCCAGCCGATGCTGCTCCGCAAAGGGGTCGATGAGCGAACCGTGGTGGCCATCGAGGAGCAGAAAATCGATCTGCCCGGCGTGAACCTCCAGGTCAGGCCGGTGCGGGCGTACCCCGCCGGCGGCA
>CAZCMC010000001.1:5118-30627 GCA_964499665.1 uncultured bacterium
CTGCCCGGCGTGAACCTCCAGGTCAGGCCGGTGCGGGCGTACCCCGCCGGCGGCAGAGCGGCCACGTTGCTGGGCTACGTCAGCGAGGTGAACCACGCCCAGTTACAATCCAAGGAGTTTCAGGACTTCCGGCCGGGTGAAACGATGGGGCAGGCCGGCATCGAGCGACGGTACGACGCGTTCATCCGGGGCATCGACGGCGGTGAGCAGATCGAGGTTGACGCTCGCGGGAAGGTGACCCGGCTTGTCCAACGGGTCGAAGCACGCTCGGGATTCAACCTCTATCTTACGATCGACAAGCAGATCCAGCGGATCGCAGAGGAGTCGTTCGGGGGCAAGAGCGGCGCGCTGGTCGCCATGAACCCGTCCACGGGTGAAATCCTGGCCATGGTCAGCAAGCCCTCGTACGACCCCAATCAATTCTCCCAGCGCATGACACCCGAGCAATGGCGGACGCTGGTCTCGGACCCCAAGCATCCGATGCAGAACAGAGGGCTCCAGGGCCAGTACGCTCCCGGCTCCATCTTCAAGCTCGTGACGGCACTTGCGGCGCTCGAAAAACGGGCGATCACCCCTGACACCACGTTTTCCTGCAACGGCTTGTTCAGCCTCGGGTCTCACGTCTTTCACGACTGGAAAAAGGGCGGCCACGGGACACTGAATCTCCGGCAGGGAATCGCCAACTCCTGCAACATCTACTTTTACAACACAGCCCTCAAAACGGGCATTGAGGAGATCGCCCGAGTCGCCCGGGAGCTAGGGCTTGGCGCGGCCCCTGGGATCGGCCTCGGAGATGAGGCCACAGGGGTCATCCCCTCACCGGAGGCCCGCGCAAGGGGGGGTGGTGAATGGTATCCCGGGAACACCCTGATGGCGGGGATCGGGCAGGGCATGGTGACCGTGACCCCGATGCAATTGGTCGTCATGGTTTCCGCCATCGCAAACGGGGGGACGATCTATCGGCCGTGGGTGGTGCGAAGGGTGGAAACGCTGGACCGAGAGTCGATCGAGGAGTACGGGCCGGAGATGGTCCGCAAGGTGAGTATCGACCCCGACAATCTCGCCATCGTCCGGCAGGGAATGCAGGCGGTGGTGAGCGATGGAACTGGAGGGCGGGCAAGAATCCCTGGGCTGGCGGTGGCGGGAAAGACGGGGACCGCCCAGGTGGTCCGGAAGGGAGGCCCGCTGAGGGGAGATCATCGGGACCACGCCTGGTTCGTCGCCTTCGCTTCCACCACCGATCCCCAGATCGCCGTGGTCGTGCTGGTGGAGCATGCGGGTTTCGGCGGAGCGGTGGCTGCACCGATCGCCAAGAACGTCCTGGAGGCATGGTTCAAGCTTCCCAAAGAATCAGGCAGGGTCCAGGCGCCTCAGTCGGAATCGACCGAGGGGGACTGAGGAGGGATCTGGGACATGCTGATTGACCGGCGCACCTTTCAGACCTTCGAGTGGCGATTGGCCGCGTCTGCTGCGCTGCTGGCTGCCCTGAGCGTTGTCGTGATCTACAGCACCAGCGGCGCCCATGCCTCCCTCATCCGCAGATCGCTCTATCTCAAGCAAGCCACTTGGGTACTCGTGGGGCTGAGCGCGATGATCCTGCTCTGCAGCCAGCACTACCGAACGATCGCGCGCCTCGCGTACCCCATCTATACGGTCACCCTTGCCGCATTAGTCCTGGTGGCCCTGATCGGCCGGTCGGGCTTCGGCGCCCAGCGCTGGCTGACGCTCGGCCCGCTCGCATTCCAGCCCTCCGAGTTCATGAAACTGTCGCTGATCGTCCTATTGGCCCGCTACTTAGAGGATCACAAGGAGGAGCTAGGGGCGCCCCGCATCTTTCTCCTTCCGATCGTCCTCACCTTAGTGCCGGCGGCCTTGGTCCTGCGACAGCCCGACCTCGGTACTGCGCTCGTCCTCCTCTTCACCTCAATCAGCGTCATGCTGGTGGTGGGGCTCAAGATCCGTTACTTCATCTACATCGGAGGCGCCGCACTCGCCATCGCCCCTTTCCTCTGGAGCTTCCTGCGCGACTACCAGAAGAATCGCTTCCTTGTCTTCGTCAATCCCGGCTCGGATCCGATGGGAGCCGGGTATCACCTCGCCCAATCCAAGATCGCCGTCGGATCCGGGGGACTGATCGGCAAAGGATGGATGGGGGCGACGCAGAGCCAGCTCAACTTCTTGCCGGCGAACCACACCGACTTCATCTTCGCCGGTCTCGCGGAGCAATGGGGCTTCATCGGATGTCTCGGCGTGCTTGTGCTGTATGCCTACCTCTTTTCGATCGGCCTCCGTCTCGCGCGGGACGCCCGCGACCTGTTCTCCATGATCATGAGCTTCGGCATCGTGAGCATGATGGCGCTGCAGGTCGTGATCAACGTCGGGATGGTGATCGGGATTCTGCCGGTGGTCGGCATCCCCCTGCCCCTCATGAGTTACGGCGGCTCCTCCATGCTGATGAATATGCTGGCCCTCGGTCTCCTGCTCAATATCCAGATGCACCGCTTCATGTATTGAGGCGACAACTGAGACCTTGACAGTCACTGTTGTCGCTGCTCGCAGTACAGACTGCCCCCTGATGCGATGAGGGCCGATGGGGGTTTTTCTTTGGAGCCCGGATGAACTATAAGGAGACACTCAACCTCCCCACAACCACGTTCCCGATGAAGGCGGATCTCCCCATACGCGAACCGTCCCTCATCCAGTGGTGGGACAGCACGGGCCTCTACGACCGGCTTCGCCAGGCACGGGCCGGCCGCGACGTCTGGATCCTGCACGATGGCCCCCCCTACGCCAATGGTCACATCCATATCGGCCACGCGCTCAACAAGATCCTGAAGGACATCGTGGTCAAGTCGAAGTCGATGGCGGGCTACGACGCGACCTACGTCCCGGGGTGGGATTGCCACGGGCTGCCGATCGAACACCAGGTCGATAAAGAGCTGGGAGAGAAGAAGGAACAGGTGTCGGTGGTGGAAAAGCGACGGCTCTGCCGCCGATACGCTACCAAGTACATCGCCATCCAACGGGAGGAGTTCCGACGTCTGGGGATTCTGGGGACCTGGGCCAACCCGTACCTCACGATGGACTATCGTTACGAGGCCACCATCGTCCGGGAACTCGGGCGGTTCTTCGGAACCGGCGGGGTCTACAAAGGGAAGAAACCGGTCCATTGGTGTCCCTCATGTCGGACGGCCCTGGCCGAGGCTGAGGTCGAGTACAGCGATCACGCGTCCCCATCCGTGTACGTCAAGTTCCCCCTGAGTCCCGGTGTCTTCGGCCGACTGCCCGCCCTGACGGGGAAGCCGTCGTCCGTCGTCATCTGGACGACGACACCGTGGACGCTTCCGGCCAACCTTGCTATCGCCGTTCATCCCGACGAACCCTACGTGGTCATCGAATCGACGAACGACTTCCTCATCATCGCAAGAAACCGGCTCGAGGCCACCGCCGCAGCCGCCGGACTGCGTGAGACCCGGGTGGTTCACGAAGTCCCCGGACGACAACTGGAGGGGCTGGAGGCCAGACATCCCTGGATCGACCGTGCCTCGAGGATCGTTGTGGCCGACTATGTCACCATGGACCAGGGCACTGGCCTCGTCCACACGGCGCCGGGACATGGGGTGGAAGACTACGAGACCGGCCTCAAGTACGGCCTTGAGATCTATAACCCCGTGGACGATGGGGGACGGTTCGTCCCGGACCTCCCGCTCGTTGGGGGCCTCAATGTCTGGGACGCGAACGCCACGATCATCGCCGAGCTGAAGCGCCGCGGGCTCCTCCTGGCGGAGGCGCGGATCGAGCACTCGTATCCCCACTGCTGGCGCTGCAAAAACCCGACGATCTTGCGGGCGACGGAGCAGTGGTTCATCTCGATGGACCAGAAGGTCCTGACAGGAAGCAACGGGAGGAAGACGGGTCTGCGGGCGAAGGCCCTGGCCGAGATCAAGCAGGTCCGGTGGATCCCTTCCTGGGGAGAGGACCGGATCAGTAACATGATCGCCTCCCGCCCCGACTGGTGCATCTCGCGCCAGCGGGCCTGGGGGGTCCCGATCGTCGCCTTCGACTGCCGGAAGTGCGGCCACGTCTTGGCGGAGCAGCGACTCACGGAGCACGTGGCAACCTTGATGGAAGACGAGGGCGCCGACCTCTGGTTCACCAAAGAGGCGGCCGACCTCCTGCCACCCCAGACCTCCTGTCCGAACTGCGGCGCGACAGACTTTGAGAAGGAACGCGATATCCTGGACGTCTGGTTCGATTCCGGCGTGAGCCAGGCGGCCGTTCTCGAGGTGCGGCCCGACCAGCGATGGCCAGCCGACATGTACCTGGAAGGGAGCGATCAGCACCGAGGCTGGTTCCACAGCTCGCTCCTGACCGCGGTCGGGACACGGGGCCGCGCGCCCTATCGGTCGGTCCTGACCCATGGTTTCGTCGTGGACGGCGAGGGCAAGAAGATGTCGAAGTCGCTCGGGAACGTCGTGGCTCCCCAGGAGGTGATCGAACGATACGGCGCTGAGATCCTGCGCCTCTGGGTGGCAGCGGAGGACTACCGGGACGACATCCGCATCTCGGAGGAGATCCTGAGTCGGCTGGCCGAGGGATACCGCCGGATCCGCAACACCTGCCGTTACTTGCTGGGGAACCTGCACGACTTCGATCCCGCCGGCGACGCGCTCCCGATCGAGGAGCTCCACGAGATCGATCGGTTCATCCTGCACCGGCTGCAACGCCTCATCGAGCGACTGCGCCGTGCCTACGAGGGATATGACTTCCACCTCCTCTATCACGGCCTGCATAACTTCTGTGCCGTGGACCTCTCCGCCTTTTACCTGGATGTGCTGAAGGACCGGGTCTACACGTCCGCGCCGCGTTCCCGCGCCAGGCGGGCGGCCCAGACGTCGATGCACGAGATCCTCAACGCGCTCGTCAGGCTGATGGCTCCCGTCCTCTCCTTCACCGCCGAGGAGGTCTGGCAATTAATGCCGAGGCACGCGAACAAACCTGAGAGCGTCCATCTCGACGAATTCCCGCCCGCCCGGTCCGATCTGTTGGACGATGCCCTCGAGGCGCGCTGGGAGGCGCTGCTGAGCGTCCGGGACGACGTATTGAAGGCCCTGGAGGCCGCTCGCAAGGCGAAACTGATCGGGACTTCGCTGGAAGCGAGAGTGGAGGTGGTCAGCGAGCCGGAAGTGCTGACGCTTCTGAGCCGGTACGAGGCGGATCTGCCGATGCTGTTCATCGTCTCAGCGGTGGATCTAGGCAGCCTGGGACCGGCGGCGGCCGACAAGAGGGTGGAGGTGCGCGTTCAGCGAGCCGAGGGGCAGAAGTGTGCGCGTTGCTGGACCTTCAGCGAAAGTGTGGGCCGATCTCTCCGTTATCCCGACGTATGCGCCCGATGTGCTGCCGTCCTAGAAGAACTAGGGTATAGGGGTTAGTGTTTAGGGTAGAGGACCGACCATGATGCACCTCGCACTTCGCACTCCGCACCTCGTACGGGCGACCCGGCGGGTCGCCCCTACACACCTCGTACGCCGCGCCTCGCACTAAACAATGCGTTTCTATGCGGTCGCTTTGGGCGTCATCCTGCTCGATCAGGCATCCAAGTTGTTTATTCAGGCCACGATCCCCCTGGGCCACAGCATCTCCATCATCCCCGACTTCTTTGCGATCGTCCACGTCCTCAATCCCGGCGCAGCCTTCGGCCTCCTGGCTGCGCGACCCGCATCGTTTCGCAATCCGTTCTTTATCGGCATCTCCCTCTTAGCGGTCGGGTTCATCATCTTCTACCGTCATCGGGAACTGAAAGGTCATTCGCTCGCCTCGTTCGCCCTTAGCCTGATACTCGCGGGCGCCATTGGCAATCTTGTGGATCGGCTCAGGATCGGCATGGTCATCGATTTCCTTGATGTCCACTACTACCAGTACCACTGGCCCGCGTTCAACGTCGCAGACTCCTGCATTACCGTCGGCGTTTCGCTCATGCTGCTGGACTTGATCCTTGGCGAGCGGCGAAGAGCTTCTCAGCGGTCAGGCACATGAGCGACGAGGAGATCCGCGAGCTCGTGGCCGACGGCTCCGCTTCGAATGAGCGCCTCGACCGCTACCTGTCTCGTATCACCGGCTTGCCGCGTTCACAGGTTCAGCGCCTCATCGATGGGGGGAGGGTACTGGTCGAAGGTCGCCGTCTGAAGGCCAGCGCCGCCGTCCTCCCCGGCCAGCGGATCAGACTGTCCATCCCTCCGCCCCAGCCATCCGCCCTCACGCCTGAGCCGATCCCGCTCGAGATCCTGTATGAAGACACCGATATCCTCGCGCTCAATAAGCCTGCCGGTCTGGTCGTCCACCCCGCCCCGGGGCATTCGCGAGGCACGCTGGTTCATGCCCTCTTGCATCATTGCCCGGAATTGCCGGGGATCGGCGAGGAGCGACGACCGGGCATCGTCCACCGCCTCGACAAAGACACGTCAGGGGTGATGGTCGTCGCGAAGACCGATGCGGCCATGGCGTCGCTGGCCAGACAGTTCAAAGAACGTCGGGTGAAAAAGACCTATCTCGCCCTGGTCCATGGGGAGATCAAGCAGACAGGGGCCCGCATCGTGACCGAGATCGGCCGCCACGACCGAGACCGGAAGCGGATGGCGGTGGGAACGCGCAAAGGGCGGGAGGCGGTGACGACCTACAAGGTCATGAAGCGACTCGATGGCTTTACGCTGCTACAGCTCCATCCCGAGACCGGCAGGACACATCAGATCCGGGTGCACCTGTCGTCGATAGGACACCCGGTCGCAGGCGATAAGGTGTATGGGGGGACACGAGAGAAGAAGTTTCGGGTTTCGGGTTTCGGGTTTCGGGTTAGAGCGGAGCGGCAATTGCTGCATGCGTGGAAGCTCGGGTTCTTCCACCCAAGGACCAACGACTGGATGGAGTTCGAGGCCCCACTCCCGGCGGACTTTGCGAGCTGGCTTCACACAGAACCGTCGGTGGGCACCACAAGAGAAATAAGAATACGGTGAAGCCTTTGCCTGGTTCCGAACGCATGAGGTGCCCTGGATTCTCACCCGCTTTTCGCTTGACACGACCTCGGGAACCAATGATGATATTGCCCTAGTTATCCCTAGCAAAAAGGAACAACGGCTGACGCGGTGCGGCCCTGCCGTTAGGCGCGGCGTTCAACGAGTTGGCGGCGAGTCTCGGGGCCAACGCGTTCGTGCATCGCGCCACCGGCGCGAACATTTCGCGCAACTGGACGGTTATCGATCATCCCGCCACGAACAATAGCCCGCAGGCGAGCATGCGAGGATGAATGTTCGTGGTCGGCCGTGCCAAGCCGGGAATGGAGGGCCCGTCATGTTTACCTCGAAAAGAGCAGGGCTGAGCTTAGTAGTGGCCGGGGTCCTACTGATACTGGCACTGGCCCTAGAAAATCCAGGCGCCCAGGTCGGCGCTCCGTTAACTTATTCTACTCCAACGGGATTGGAACCTAACACCAACCGTCCTGGGCAGGATATCGCTAACTTCTGGCTATCCGGAGGACCAGAGGACTGCCAGGCGGCATGCGCAAAGGACCCCAATTGCAGGGCCTTTACCTACGTCAAACCACAAATCCAAGGGCCGCAAGCCCGCTGCTGGTTGAAGGGTGGCGTCACAGCCCCAATCCAAGATGCATGTTGTGTTTCCGGCATCAAGACTACTGCAGCAGCTACTCAACAAGAGAAGCGAGAGCCGGAAGGTTCGATTATCCAGAAGGGTCTCGGCGGTCTCGTCGAAGGGTTGCTCGAATCGCTGCGCCAACCGCCCAAGAGCGTGCCGGCGCCCCAGACGCCGCTCGGCACGCCCCAATCGGTTATTACACAGGCTGCGTTTGGAACCAATCTTGATTTTGAAAACAGCCTATTCAACTGGACGGCAACCGGCACTGCATTCAATAACCAGCCCGTAGAAGGCAATACCGTAATGAGTGAAAGAGTACTGACACAGCTGTGGTACAGCAACGGTGGCATTGGCGGCGATTACTGGAAAGGAATGCCCTATCCTATCGGCATTCAAGGAAACCATTGGATAGGAACTTATGAAAACGGCAACGGTGATGCGCCAACAGGTACGCTTACTTCCGACCCCTTTACAGTTACAAACAGGTATCTCAGTTTTTTATTGGGAGGGGGAAAAGATATTCTTAGACTGTATGTTGAGCTCCAGATAAAGAAGACAGATTATGAAGCCGCATGGGGGGCCGGTAAAAGAGGTTTCTACGGTGATACACAAGATGGATTCACAAGAGTAAACCGGATCACATCTTCATTAAACTCAGAAGATCTGTTCAGGTATTATTTCGATCTTGATGCAGAGCTTAATCATCAATATAACGGTAAAACCATTCGCATCAGAATCGTGGATGAAAAATCAACATCATGGGGTCATATTAACGTGGATGACTTTAAGTTTACTGCCACCCTTGGTGAATATATTCGAGTACAAAAAGATGGTTTTGCTTTGCTGGCTGATAAAAACAAGCCGGTCTGGGGATTCGCAGATACGCATGCACATTGGGTGAATCATGTGGGTTTAAATGGCTTGATGCACGGAACCCCCGGTGGTAACTGGAGAACAAGTAATGTAAAAAACGATATCCCGCCCTGTGATGGCTTTAATCATCGCTTGCCAAGCATAACACCTGGCTTATTGATTGCGCAAACCGAAAAATCGGCCTTCAACCGCTGGTCAGAAAGATTCTTTGGCGACCTGGGTAATTTTACTTGTGGCTTGCTAAATCTCCCCGGAGTATTGACCGCTTTGGGGCCTAGCCTAGGATTATATGCAGCAGGCTCGCTGGATGGGGCCATCGTAAATGCGTTGGTTGTAAATGCACCCAATCCCCCATTCCAGGCCTGCGGCTTTCAAATGACAAAAGATGTTTTTGCCAAACATTACAACAACAATGTGCCAGAAGACAGACCTGGAGTGGGCTATTTTGTTGATTATCCGAAATGGAACACTTTTTTTCACCAAACCATGCACATCAGTTGGGTTCGTCGCAGTTACGAAGGGGGGCAACGTTTAATGGTAGTCCAGGTAGGAGTGGCTAAGAGTTGGGAGTTTAATTCAACGTCCAATGGAATAATGCCACAGGCTAAAGCACACATTGAAGAAGCGGTTAACTATTTAAAAACCCTGGTAAACCAAAACAGCGACTGGATAGAAATTGCTTATACACCGCAACAAGCAAGGGAGATCATTCTTAGCAATAAAATGGCAATTGTAATCGGACTGGAGCAGGCAGAAGTAGGAAGTTATTTTGAAAATGTACAGGATGAAATTAACTGGTTAGACGATCTCGGCATTCGCCATGTTTTCCCCATCCATAATATCGACAACAAATTGGGAGGCACCGCAATTTTCAATTCGGCCGTGAATTCTTATAATGACCTGGTGAATCGTTCCTCGCAGGATGCTCCCATAGTGGCTATGAGGGTACGTGAAGGACAAAACACCCAATCCATTTCTTCAAGAACATATACCAACATGCTCATGAAGAGAGGATTTATGCGCCAGGGGATGAGATTCTTCCCCATTATCGGTTTTGGCAACATACCATTCTTTTACATGAACGATGTGCCCGGTGAATATCTCTATGAGAGCCATTACAACGCACATAAAAATGCAAAGGGCTTAACTGGCGAAGGGAGCCAATATATAACAGCATTAATGGGAAAAGGAATGGTAATAGATGTAGATCATATGAGTGACCTAAGCCAGGATGAGGCCATGTATACGATGAGCAGGTACGCTTATCCTATGATAAGCGGTCACAGCAATTTCCGTGAACTAAGGAGAGGATTGAATGAGAGTGACCATGCAAACAGGGACCAGGAAGCCAAACTCAGAACAGAATTTACCATTCATGATACAAGGGCAACGGAAATAAATAATGCCGGTGGCATGTTTGCACTGATGACACAACAGAATGACATCAAAGATGCTGCCGGTAGCCCTGTGCCTAATAATGCTGCCGGCGGAACACCTTCCTTTGCACAGGCATACTGGTATGCATTACAAAAAACCGGTGGCAAAAAAGGAATTGCATTCGGTACCGATTTTAATGGATTTGCCCCGCAGGTGGCGCCCAGGTTTGGAGTTGACGCCGGAATCTTCCTGGAAGGAGATGACATAAGAAATTATTCTATCGGCCCCAGGGGGGAAGATAAATACAGAAGGCAACAGGCCTTTTCGCAAAGGAATGGGGTAAGATATGATGCCTCAATCAACACCTGGCATTATCACCGATTTTTAAAACCGGCGTTTTTAACCGGTGAAGAAAGAGAAATATGGGAAGCATTGGCTATGGCAAAAAGTGGTATTGACCCGGAACGGGCATGGCAGCCCGGAGGTGGAGGTTTGTTTGGATTAACAGATCCGACAAGAACAGCTTTGCAGATCATGAAGGTGAAAAACCTTGCACATGGTTTCAGAACGGCTGAAAGTAATGTTAGCTGGCTCGACTGCCCGGAATAT
Organism: uncultured bacterium; assembly: GCA_964499665.1. Classification (GTDB taxonomy): domain Bacteria; phylum Methylomirabilota; class Methylomirabilia; order Methylomirabilales; family Methylomirabilaceae; genus Methylomirabilis. The sequence continues at coordinate 15,625 of CAZCMC010000001.1, forward strand.
ATTGGTAGAGGAGATTGTCCTGCTGAAAGAAGATCAACTTATATGGCAGTGCATGGTGAGTTGTCTATAAGAGCGGATTGGAGAGATAACCGGACGATGGAACTATACAGGGTGGTAAAACCCATCTATGATCTCTGGATGCAGTTTGAAAATGGACCTAATGAACCCCTGAGAAGAAGTTATGCTTACAATGGCGGCAGAGATTTTGATTTTAACCTGGACGGTCTTGCTCATTACGGAATGTTGCCGGACTTAATCCAGGATATGAAAAACATAGGATTAAATTCATTGCAACTGCGGCCCATTTTTATGTCAGCCGAAGAGTATATAAAAATGTGGGAAAAAGCGCACGGAACCCTAAGACAGAGATAGGAACGAAGGAAAAACCCTTGTGGGCCGCGTTGAGCTGCCCCCAAAGGTTGTACCACCCGCAATGTGAGTGATGCGCATATCGGTTGTGGCTCAAGTGTCTCTGGGGCGGCCGGCCGGAAGCCTGATGCGCCATGCGGGCGAACCTGATTATACGATTGCCGCCAGCGTTCGATGACCACCTGCGCTTCCCCGAGCGTGCAAAAGGGTTCCCCATTCAGCAACTGGTCCCGCAACTTTCCCCTGAAGCTCTCGATGTACCCGTTCTCCCAAGGGCTCTCTGGCTCGATGTACAGCGGCCGTACGCCCGCCCGGCTCAACCACTGCCGAACCGCCTTGTCAAGCATCACCTGAAATTCACCCCCTAACGATCATGCGAAATCCACCCCCCCCTCCCCTGGTCGCCCATGACCGGTTCAGGGGGAGGAGCCAGTTGGCCGTGAGCGGGGCCTCGCGGCGACGGATCTGAATCCACTCGCGATATGCGGATCGAGTTTCGAGGGTCGCAAGGCCCGCTGGTATGTCGGGGGGCTGGGTCGCCGGGGATGCGTCAGGACCGCCTTCCGATCCAGGCCCAGTTCTCGGGCGATCTGCGAAATCGAATAGCCAATGGTGCGGAGTCGATGGATCACGAAACACTCCTCCTGAGCGATCATGGTTCCTCCCTGGCAGCTTCCTGGGGTTCCCTGCCAGAGTGGAACTCTATCGACAGCTCAGGCGCTCGTCACCTTGTCGAGTCCTCCCAGGAGGGTGGAGAGTCTTCAATCGCCATATCTTGGGAATTTACCATCGGCGGTGACATGGCTATGATATCTTGCATATCGCCTCCACGTCAGTCGTTCTGCCCACTTCGTTATTCCCAATCAAGGCGAGCACCTGGTGCGGTTCTATAGCTGGTACCCCAACGTCAGCCGAGGGAAGCGGAGCGCAGGAGGCGAGGAGGCATGCTCTTCCATCTTGACAGTAGCCGTCCGGGTGCGGCATGCTCGGAGCTCTTGAGCCGTCGTCACGGCCAGCTGGGCGCATCCGGGCCAGGACACGCCCATGCCTATCGCTCGATCACAGCCGAAACGTTCCACTGAGAAGGGGTGAGCATGACGTTGGGCGATTCGAATCAGCCTATGGACTTCATCCGGGTCGCGGTGACGGACGATCTGAAAGCGGGCCGCTACAGCCGGGTGCACACCCGCTTCCCCCCTGAGCCGAACGGCTATCTGCACATCGGCCACGCCAAGGCCATGTGCATTGACTTCGGCATCGCGGCGGAATTTGGCGGCCAGTGCAATCTGCGCTTCGACGACACCAACCCGGTGAAGGAGGAGGTGGAGTACGTCGAGTCCATCCAGCAGGATATCCGCTGGCTGGGTTTCGATTGGGAAGACCGGCTGTACTATGCCTCCGACTACTTCGAGCGGTTGTACGAGTACGCCGTCACGCTCATCAAAAAAGGGAAAGCCTACGTGTGCGATCTGAGCGCCGACGACATCCGCGAGTACCGGGGCACCCTCACCGAGCCGGGCAAGGAGAGCCCGTACCGCAATCGGACGGTGGAAGACAACCTGGATCTTTTCGCACGCATGCGGGCCGGGGAATTTCCGGACGGCTCGCGCACCCTGCGCGCCAAAATCGACATGGCCTCCGGCAACATCAATCTGCGGGACCCGGTGATGTACCGCATCATCCACGCCCCGCATCACCGCACGGGCGACGCGTGGTGCGTGTATCCGATGTACGACTTCGCCCATGGCCAGTCGGACTCCATCGAGGGCATCACCCACTCGTTGTGCTCGCTGGAGTACGAAGATCATCGGCCGCTGTACAACTGGTATCTCGATGCGTTGGAGATCTACCGCCCTCGCCAGATCGAATTCGCGCGCCTCAACGTCTCCTTTACCGTGCTGAGCAAGCGCAAGCTCTTGCGGCTGGTGCAGGGAGGGCACGTGAAGGGCTGGGACGACCCGCGCATGCCCACGCTTTCCGGCCTGCGCCGTCGGGGGTACACGCCGGAAGCCATCCGCGATTTCTGTGACCGGATCGGCGTGGCCAAGAAAGACAGCATGGTGGACATCGCCCTGCTGGAACACTGCCTGCGGGAGGACCTGAACAAGCGTGCGCCGCGAGTGATGGGCGTGCTCAAGCCCCTTCGCGTGATGATTGAGAATTACCCCGAGGGGCGGGTGGAAGAAGTGGCGGCGGTGAACAACCCCGAAGATCCCAGCGCCGGGACGCGCACCGTGCCGTTCTCGCGCGTGCTGTACATTGAGCAGGACGACTTTCGCGAGAACCCGCCGCCCAAGTATTACCGCCTCGCGCCGGGACGCGAAGTGCGCTTGCGCTACGCGTACCTTCTCACATGCGTGGGCGTGGTGAAGGATGCGCAGGGGGACGTTGTGGAGCTCAAGTGCACCTATGACCCGGCCACGCGCGGCGGCGATGCGCCTGATGGCCGCAAGGTGAAAGCGACCATTCACTGGGTCTCGGCGGCGCACGCCGTGCCCGCCAGGGTCCGGTTATACGACCGGCTGTTCGTCAAGGAGGACCCGGATGACGTGGACGGGGGCCAGGATTTTCTGGCGAACCTGAACCCCGACTCGCTGGAGGTATTGACCGGGTGCTGGGTGGAGCCCAGCCTGGCCGAAAGCAAGCCCGGGAGCATCTACCAGTTCGAGCGGCAAGGCTATTTCTGCGTGGATCCCGATGCGGCTAAGGGGAGCTTGGTGTTCAACCGCGCGGTATCGCTGAAAGACCAATGGGCCAGGATCGAGAGGGCCCAGCGGGCCGGCTAATTGAATCGGTCCTCATTATGTCCGTCCGGGACAGGAGCGGCAGTTGCTCCACGCCTGAAAACTCACCCTCGTTCACCCGAAGACCAATGAGTCGATCAAGTTCGAGGCCCTACTTCCGGCAGGCTCTGCAGGCTGGCTTCACACAAAATCGTCATGACGTGCCCTGGATTCCCACCGACTTTTCGCTTGACACCACCTGAGGAACCAAGGATCAACACGGTGCGCCTAGCGCCGCCGACGGGAGTGCCCATAACCTCCAGCCCCGCCCAGCCCAAAAGCAAATTCCTATCAGCCCATCAGCTTCAGGCGGACTCGCTGTAAACGCCGAAGAGAAAAGCCCGTCTCAGAGGGCGACCCTGATTGGCGGAAGCATGCGGGAACGTCCAAACAGTGCGGCACCGCCCACGGCGTGAGAGGCAGAGGTCTCACGTGGGCGAAGGTACTAGGAGAAGCCGAAGGCCAGTGCTTGTGGAACCGGTCCTCTCTGGTGACTAACCCTGCACCACTCGCACTCGGACCGCCTTGGCCCGGCCGCGGTCATCCTGGCCTAGATCAAACTCAACCGACTCGCCTTCCTTGAGGGTCTGACCACCCTCGACATCGCTCGCGTGGACGAACGCATCCTGTCCTCCATCGTCCCGCACGACGAAGCCAAACCGCTTGGTTACATTGAACCACTTGACTTTGCCTTTCATTCTCGCCTCCTCTCAGTCCGCTCGAAGAAGGGCTGTGCCCCCCTTCCGCTGTCCCGTCCACACGGACGGGGTTCTGCCGCCACCCATCAGGATCGTCACACCTTTACTCTTCTCCCAACCTCCACCGCTCTGCAAGATCTCCTATGGAGGGTGGGCGCCCCTCGCCCCGCGCCCTAGGATGGATGTCACCAGTGCCCCTCCAACTGTCTCGCCCTAAGTTGGTTGGCACCCTGGCCGGTCCAAGAAACGAGCAGAGCAAGGCGCGGCCTCCGGGGCCGCACCCACTTCGCGGGTACCCGGCGTACATTTCCAGGTACGTCGCAGGGAGTGCCCCACGGGCCGGCAACGCCGCTAGGCGAAGTTAATTGGACCGGCACTAGCCTTCGACGATGCCGAGGTGCCGCTCCTCCAGCTCCCGGATCCGATCCCGGAGCGCCGCCGCCCGCTCGAACTCCAGCCGCTTCGCCGCCGCCCGCATCTCCTTATCCAACTGCGCGACGAGCGCCGGGATCTCGTCTTTGGTGAGAAGTCCGGCCCGCTCGGCGTCCGGGACCGCCGGGACGGTATAGTAATCCTTCTCGTAGATATTGGAGAGGACATCAGTGATCGACTTCCTGATACTCTCCGGCGTGATCCCGTGCTCGCGGTTGTAGGTCATCTGGAGTTGCCGTCTCCGATGAGTCTCTTCAATGGCATGCCTCATCGATTCGGTGAGCGTGTCGCCGTACAGAAGAACCCGCCCTTCCACGTTCCGTGCGGCCCGGCCGATCGTCTGGATGAGGGACCCCGCGGAACGAAGAAAGCCCTCTTTATCGGCATCCAGAATGGCGACCAGCGACACCTCCGGGATATCCAGCCCCTCCCGCAGCAGGTTTATCCCGACCAAGACGTCGAACTTCCCCAGACGGAGCTCCCGGATGATCTCGTTCCGCTCCAATGTATCGATGTCAGAGTGCAGGTAGCGGACTTTGATTCCGACCTCGGCGAGGTAGTCGGTGAGGTCCTCGGCCATCCGTTTGGTCAAGGTGGTCACAAGGACTCGGTGGCTCCTGGCGGTCACAGCTCGGATTTCGCCGATCAGGTCATCGATCTGCCCACTGATCGGCTTGAGCTGTATCTCGGGGTCAATAAGCCCGGTGGGACGGATGATCTGCTCCACCACCTCCCCCTTCACCTTCTTCAATTCATACGGGCCCGGTGTCGCGGACACATAAATGACCTGATGCACGGCCCGCTCAAACTCTTCGAACGTGAGCGGCCGGTTGTCCAGCGCGGAGGGCAGGCGGAACCCGTATTCGACCAGCGTCCCCTTCCGGGACCGGTCGCCGTGATACATGCCTCGAATCTGCGGGACTGTTTGGTGGGATTCGTCGATGATGACCAGGGCGTCCCTGGGCAGGTAGTCCATCAGGGTTGGCGGCGGCTCGCCGGCCGCCCGGCCCGAGAGATGGCGCGAGTAGTTCTCGATCCCTTTGCAGGTCCCGATCTCACGCATCATCTCAAGGTCGAAGAGGGTGCGTTGTTTGAGCCGTTGCGCCTCAAGAAGCTTCCGCTCCCTCTCAAACACTGCCACCCGCTCGTCCAACTCCTGGACGATCGCCCCATACGCCAGTTCCAGCCGCTCGTGAGGGGTGACGTAATGTTTGGCCGGATAGATCGGAACCCGGTAGAGCCCCTGCATCCGTTCGCCCTTGAGCGGATCGATCTCCCATAGACCTTCCACCTCGTCGCCGAACAGCTCCACCCGGACTGCCGTGTCGGCGTAGGCCGGGAAGATCTCCACGACATCGCCCCGCACCCGGAAGCTCCCCCGGTGCAGATCGTAATCGTTTCGCTGATATTGGATTTCCACCAGCTTTCTCAGCATCTCTTCCCGATCGCAGAAACCGCCGCGCTCCAGGAAGACCATCATCCCATGATAGGCCTCCGGCGAGCCCAAGCCATAGATGCACGAGACCGAAGCCACGATCACGACGTCGCGCCGTTCCAGCAGCGACCGGGTGGCCGAATGGCGAAGCTTATCGATGTGATCGTTGATCAGCGAATCCTTCTCGATGTAGGTGTCGCTGACGGGCATGTACGCCTCTGGCTGGTAGTAGTCGTAGTAACTGACGAAGTACTCAACCGCGTTGTCAGGGAAGAAGCCCTTGAACTCTGCGTAGAGCTGCGCCGCCAGGGTCTTATTGTGGGCGATGATCAGCGTGGGACGTTCGACCGTCGCGATCACGTTGGCCACGGTAAAGGTCTTCCCCGAACCGGTCACCCCCAGGAGCACCTGGTCGGTCCTGCCTTGCAGAAACCCGTCGGTGAGCTGTCGGATAGCCTGGGGCTGGTCGCCCTTCGGCTGATAGTCACAGACGAGCTTGAAGTTGGACATGGCGGGCGGTCAGAAGCGGTCCCTCCGCAGATCCCCGCCTACCTCACTTGGAAGGTACTTGTTCCAGGACATGACACGGTGGGGCGAGTGCACCATGATGCCGAGGTAAAAGGCCGAGGCCGGTTTCGAAGGCTTCCGGAGCAGGGCCATCCTGACCTCCTGGAGCGGCTTGTTTCCCTTCCTTAGGTTGCAGGCCCGGCAGGCGCTCACCACATTCTCCCAGACGGTTCGGCCGCCCAGCGATTTCGGGATGATATGATCGATCGTCATCCGTTCCCCGCCGTTGCGACCACAGTACTGGCAGGTGTAGGCATCACGCTTGAGGATGTTCTTTTTGTTGAATGAGATCGCGGGGCTGACAGGGCGCTTCACATATCGGTGCAGGCGGATCACGGCAGGAAGAACCCACACGACCGACGGGGACCGAATGATTCTCGGGCTGTCCTCGACCCGTTCGGCCCTTCCGGTGAACAGGAGGATCACTGCCCTTCGAGCGGTACAGACGTGGAGGGGTTCGAAGGAGTTATTCAGTACCAGTACTTTGTCAGTGTCCATCGAGTGAGGTGTGTTTGTCTCGGGCCGACGGGACCCGTGTAGTGAAAGCGATCATTAGCATAGAAAGGGGGCGTTGTCAACGCAAAGGATGACGCAAATCTGAAAACAGCGAGACCCGGGGCGCGTGTGATGGTTTGGTCCCGGCAACGTCAAGGAAAAAAAGAAAACCGTTGACAGGACGGCCGGCCCTTGGGTAACCTGCCACTGCTATCAGACGGCTCATGGTTCAGAGTTCTTAATACAAACGCATTCATTGCGGTGTCATTGCGAGGACCCAGAGCGAAGCGAAGGGGACGAAGCAATCCCGCAATAGCGCACGTGAGAACGGCGAGATTGCCGCGCTCCCGTTGGTCGCTCGCAATGACAATGTAACAACATTTAGTGCGTTTGCTATAGTTCAGAGGGGGGAGACAGAAATGGAACACGAGCACGGAGATCTGAACCTGCCGGTCCGGACATTGCTGGGGCCGGGGCCGAGCAATGTGCATCCGCGGGTCTACCGCGCGATGACGACACCCGTCCTCGGGCACATGGACCCAAAGTTCCTTGAGGTGATGGACGAGATGATGGAATTGCTCCGATTCGTCTTCCAGACGCGGAACACCATCACCCTCGCCATGCCAGGCACCGGGAGCGCCGGGATGGAGGCCGCGCTGGTCAACCTCATCGAGCCGGGGGACGGCGTCCTCGTGGGGGTCAATGGCTACTTCGGCGAGCGCCTCTGCGAGATGGCCTCCCGCCACGGAGCGGAGGTCCGTCGCGTGGAGGCCCCATGGGGCCAGATCGTCGAACCCGACCAGATCGAACGGGCGCTTGTGCAACGGCGGGCGAAGCTCGTCGCCGTCGTCCACGCCGAGACCTCCACCGGCGTCCTGCAACCGATTAAGCCGATCGCCGAGGCCTGCCAGCGGCACGGAGCCCTTCTGGTCGTGGATGCCGTCACCTCACTGGGCGGGTCGCCTGTTCCGGCGGACGAGTGGGGCGCAGACGTCTGTTTTAGCTGTACACAGAAGGGACTAAGCGCTCCTCCGGGGCTGGCGCCGATCACCGTGAGCGAGCGCGCGGTAGCGGTGACCACCTCCCGACGTTCACCGGTCCAAAGCTGGTATCTGGACCTCAGTCTCATCACCAAGTACTGGGGCAGCGACCGCGTCTATCACCACACCGCTCCCATCACCATGCTGTATGCGCTCCGCGAGGCGCTCTGTCTCGTGCGCGAAGAAGGGCTTGAGGCCCGATGGCGCCGCCACCAGACGTTGAGCAACGCCCTCGCAGCCGGCCTGAAGGCCCTCGGACTCCCGATCCTGGCCCCCGAGTCACATCGGGCGCCAACGCTCACGGTGGCGCGGATTCCGGAGGGTGTCAAGGACATCGAGGTGCGGAAGACGTTGCTCTCGGAGCACAACCTGGAGATCGGCGGCGGGTTGGGGGCCCTGAAAGGTCAGGTGTGGCGGATCGGGTTGATGGGTGAATCGTGCACCCAGGCGAACGTCCTATTGGTCCTCTCGGCGCTGGAAAGCGCCCTCGTCAGGCAGGGGTGGCGGTGCGAGAAGGGAGCCGGCGTATTGGCCGCGCTGGAGGTCCTTGCTTAGGACACGGGCATAGGAGCACACCTGTCATTGCCTCGACACCCCCTCACCTTCATCCTCTCCCCCAACGGGGGAGAGGAGTTCCCTTTTGTAGTTCCCTCTCCCCATTGGGGAGAGGGTTCGGGCGAGGGGCACTTTCGGGGCAATAATGCTTCACTGAATGCATTGACATCAGCTTCCTCGATCCCGCCTTCTGAGCAGATCAAGCAGGATTCCCTCCCGAAGGCCATCATCGCTGACCCGCAACTCGTGGTACCCGAGTCGTTCCATCGAGGCAGCGAGAATGGCAGCACCGGCTATAATAATATCGGCACGTCCCGGCTCTAGGCCCGGAATCCCCCGTCGTTCCCGAAGGGGCAACGCCGCCAGACGATCGAGAAGCTCTACGACGCGTGCCAGACCAAGACAATGCCCTTGGACCTTCTGCCGATCATAGGTGACAAGCGCCAGATCAATGGCGGCGAGGGTTGTCACGGTTCCGGCGGTCCCGACGAGCTGGGCCTCTTCGGGGCGGGACAATTCGCCTCGGAGCCGATCGATCCTGGCTCCCACAACCTCTTTGATGCTGCGCAGCTCGCCAACGGTTGGAGGATCGCTGACAAGATACTGCTCCGTGAGCTTCACTACGCCTAGACCGGTGCTGACGATCCCTTCGATCACTTCCCCCCTAGCCAGGACAAACTCGGTGCTGCCGCCTCCAATGTCCATGGCCAGGACCCGCCGCAACCCAAGGCGGAGCCCGTGACGGACGCCGAGTAGGGTGAGCCGCGCTTCCTCCCTGCCGTCGATGACCCGAAGGGCCAGCCCCGTCTCCCGCGCGGTCTCAGCAAGAAACTCCTTACCGTTCCGGGCCTCCCGCACCGCGCTGGTGGCGACGGACGCCACCTCCTCGGCCTTGGAGCGGCGGGTCAGCTCGGCGAACCTCCTGAGCACTGTCAGGCTTCGTCGCCGTGGCGCATCCTGCAGCAGGCGGTTTGACATCAATCCCTCACCCAGGCGGGTGATCTGCTGCTCCTCATGAAGGACCGTGAACTCATCGGGACCGACCGCCTCGGCGATGAGGAGGCGGAGGGTATTGGTGCCGACATCGATGGCTGCATAGACCGCCATTCATGCCTCGGTATCGGAATCTCTATTGGAGGGGTGCAGGCGGCGGACCAAGTCGCGGTCGGGACGGACGACGATCGTCTTCTCTTGCGAGAGGAGCACCAGTCCGGGTGCGGCGGCCTTCGGCTTCCTCAGGTATTTCCGCAACGCATAGTCCACAGGGACCTTGACCTGTCCGCGCGCCCGGCTGTAATAGGCAGCAAGTAGCGCCGCCTCTCGAAGGGTGCGAGGCGGGACCGGCTTTCCCTTGTTCAAGCGGACGACCACATGAGAGCCCGGGCTCCCTTGGACATGGAACCACAAGTCGTGGGGCCGCGCTAGCCGCCAGGTCAGCCGGTCGTTTCCGGCCCCGCTCTTGCCGACCAGGATCGGAAGGCCGTCCGACGAGCGAAAGGTGCGCGGCTCCGGCCCTTCCGACCTCCGAATATCCGATGGACGCCGCTCTTGGGGCGGCAGTCGCCGAGCAAGCGGGGTCAGAGCGGACTCGATATGCTGCAACTCCTCCAGCTCCTTCGTCGCCTCCGTGCGTCGAACCAGATCCCGAAGCTTCGCGAGGCGGCTCGCCACCTCGACGCTGCGCCGACTCACCAGCTCCGCCCCGCGCTTCGCCTTGCGGTGAAGCGAGAAGTAGCGCTTGGCATTCTCGTCCACCGAGCGCGCCGGGTCCAGCTCGATCTGCAGAAGCCCCTGCGCCGGATCGCCGTAGTCTGGGAGTCCGATCTCCAGCTGTCCACGACGGACCTTCGCGGAGCTGGCAAGCAGGAGCTGGCCCTTCCGCGCGTACAGGTCGGCTTGGCCGTAAGAGGTCGCTTTGTCAGCCAGTCTTTCCGAGAGCCGCTCCGCGTGAGCGATCTCTCCCTTCAGGCGGCGCAGCAATCGGGCCCTGAGGGCCTCCTGATCGGCGACGATATCGCGACCTGCACGATACGCCGCAGCCGCCTCGGACATGGTAGGGTATGAGAGCTGACGCTCTGCAGGGACCGTCACAAACGAGAATGCCGCGAGTCCGCTCGGCTGCCCATCGTTCCCGAGTAGAAGCCTGGGCTCGAAGTCGCCACTGGCAACCTTGGCAATGAGATCGCAAAACGGTTTCCAGAGCAACAGGGCGCGCGGGCCGGGGGAGTCGTGTGACGAGAGTCCCGCTCGGGCGACCAGCTCCGCCGCCATCAACTGGCTGAACCCCGCAAAGCAGGTCATCAGGACGCGAGCCGGTTCGATCCCTTCGTCGAGGCGCGATCGGACAAGTTCCACAAATTCGTGCTCCCCAACCGAGCTGGGATCGACCCTGCCGCGATCGAAAGGAGGTCGATACGGCTCGCCCGGCCCCAAGACCCTAACCTTCGCTCCTCCTGGTGACCACCGAAGCCGGCCGATAATCGTTCCGGAGGCTCGATCTACGAGGACAAGATTTCCACGCGGGCCAAGCATCTCCACATACAGCGTCATGGCAGCCCCTGGAAGAGAGCCGCCCTTCAAGTGCACTGCCACGATCCTCTCCAGCTCCAACTGCTCGATCGTCTCAATCGCAGCCCCCTTGATTCTCGATGAGACCAGATCGCCGAACCTCGACGGGACGCGGGGAAGGTCGCGTGGCGGCGAGACCAGTTCAAATCTGAGCGCGCCCGGCTTGACCGAGAGCAGGAGCCCGCCTGGCCCGCGTCCCCTTTGGAAGACCAGAAGCAGGCCCCAGCGATCGGGTTGCACGACCCGGCTGATCTTCGCGCCCAGGAGAACCGCTTGCGCTTCCTGGATCATTGCATGGAGACAGAACGCATCCATAGTTCGAAACTATACCGAAGGTGCTTCCAGGTGTAAAGGTCCGCAAGGTCTGAGACCCCATTCTCGGCAAAATAATACTTGACACACCAGAAATAGGTGTATATACTCTCAATCATGCGAGACCGGGCGAGTCTGTTGGCGTTGGCCAGATCTAAGTGCGCTGAGTGTGCCTGTGGCAATCTCCGCAAAGCGGCCCGCGCGGTGACTCAGTTATACGATCAGGCATTGCGGCCTACCGGTCTTCGGATCACGCAATTCGGCATCCTGGGAGCGACGATGGCGATGCAACCTGTGACAGTGACACGATTGGCCGAGGAGACAGTAACAGATCGCACGACGTTGACACGAAACCTCAAGCTGCTGGAGAAGCAGGGTCTCATCAGAGTCGATGCAGGGAACGACAGGCGGGAGCGGGAGGTGACGCTCACGGATTTGGGACGCGAGGCCCTCGTCAAGGCGTTGCCGAACTGGCAAAAGGCACAGGCCAATGTTGTGAAAGGGTTGGGCGAAGAGCGGTGGAAGGCCCTACAGGAAGAATTGTCAGCAGTGGTCTCAGTGGCGCGGGGGAGTTAACCTGCGTTTTTTTTGACATCAATATATGTATATACACTTTATTGATGAGTTTTGAATGATGAGCGTCGTGCGCTTGACCACATAGGGAGAATGGTATGGGGCAACTCACCGAGCACCCGACCGTGAAACGATTCTACGAAAGGGCAAGCCGTGTCCTTCAGGCGAGCGAACGGTCCACACTCGATGCCGGGTGGCTGCGCACGCTCTGTCTCGAAGCCGGGGCGGATGATGTCGGGTTTGTGGAGATCGATCGACCAGAGATTGCCGACCAACGAAACCACATCCTGGCCGTCTTTCCACACACGAAGACGCTCTTGAGCTTCGTCTGTCGGATGAATCGCGAGACGATCCGGAGCCCCGCTCGCTCGGTGGCAAACCTCGAGTTCCACCACAGGGGCGACCATGTCAACGAGGTCGCTCGCGGCATTGTGGCAGCCCTCGAAAAGCTGGGAATCCGCGCGCTTAACCCGGCCGTGGGCTTCCCCATGGAGATGGACCGTTGGCCTGAAAAGCTCTGGGTCGTCTCCCACAAGCCCGTGGCGGTCGCCGCAGGGCTTGGCCACATGGGGATCCATCGGAATGTCATCCATCCGAAGTTCGGGAGCTTCATCCTTCTAGGGACCGTGCTCCTCGACGCGGAGGTGACGGCCTATGATCGACCGATCGACTACAACCCGTGCGTGGAGTGCAAGCTCTGCGTGGCCGCGTGTCCAGTGGGCGCGATCGGAATGGATGGGTATTTCAATTTCTCGGCCTGTTACACGCACAACTACCGGGAGTTCATGGGAGGATTCACGGACTGGGTGGAGACGATCGCTGAGAGCAAGAGCGCCAGCGACTACCGGACGAAGGTGAGCGACCCCGAAAGTGTCTCGATCTGGCAGAGCCTCTCGTTTGGGGCGAACTACAAATCCGCGTACTGCCTGGCCGTCTGTCCCGCGGGCGAAGACGTCATCGGCCCATTCCTTACGGATCGGAAGGAATTCTTGAAAGAGGTCGTCAAGCCTCTGCAAGACAAGGTCGAGACGGTCTACGTGGTTCCCGGTTCGGATGCCGAAGGGTACGTACCACGCCGCTTTCCCCACAAGAGAACGAAGCGGGTTTCGAATGGCGTTCGACCCCATTCGATTCGAGGATTCCTGGAAGGGTTGCCCGTCGTCTTTCAACGGCAACAGGCAGCAGGCCTTGACGTCACGTATCATTTCACGTTTACCGGGGAGGAGCAAGCCGAGGCGACGGTCGTCATCCGCAACCAGACCCTCGATGTCCAAGACGGACATCTCGGGCCCTCCAACATACAGGTTACTGCCGATAGTCGCACCTGGCTTGGATTCCTGGCCAAGGAACGCAACCTCGTGTGGGCACTCCTTCGGCGGAAGATCCGGATCAAGGGGTCACCGCGACTGCTCCTGGCGTTTGGCAAGTGTTTCCCGTCATAGCGGGCAGTCGCGTTCCAGATTTGGTCATTAAGGAGTTTGCCATGAAGAAAACCCACTTGAGCCTCTACTATCTGGTCGGATACCTTATTCCGGGCGGCGTGGCACTGATCATCGCGCCTCAATGGGCCCTGAAACTGCTCTTGTCCAACGGCAACTATGGTGATGTGCTGCCACGCCTCTTAGGCGTCCTCCTGCTTGCCCTTGGCATTAGCGTACTCCAGATTGTCCGCCATCACGTGCATGTTCTCTACAGTACCACGCTAATCGTCCGGAGCGTCATTCTCGTGTGTCTGTTCGGTCTGTACCTCTACAGCCGGGACCCATTATTTCTTACCCTGCTTGGGATTGTCGGGTTCGGTTTTGTTCTGACCAGCATCAGTTACTGGTTGGATCGGCGTGGCCCAAATGTGCAGGTCTAACTGGAGGGCGACGGACATGGGGAGGAGATGGACGATGGTAGCGGTGATCTTGGTAAGTTTGCTGGTAGTTCCAGTGGGCCTCTCTTACGTGGTGGAAGGATTGCGTTCTGTCCCCGCTACCCCGACGCGGCTGGGCTGGGCGCCGGAGCTTCCCATCAAGTACGTGAACGTTGATGGGGTGAACCTTCGCTACATCAAGGTCGGCCAGGGCCCGCCGCTGGTATTGCTGCACACGCTCCGCACGCAGCTCGATATGTTCCAGAAGGTCATCCCAGCCCTCAGCCAGCACTTCGAGGTTTACGCTTTGGACTACCCCGGGCATGGGTTCTCCGACATCCCGAAGGTGGAGTATACCGCTGAGTTCTTCATCGACTCGGTCGCCGGGTTCCTCGAGCGTGTGAATGGCGAACACGCGACCATCGTAGGGGAGTCAATCGGTGGCACCATAGCGCTCGCGCTGGCGGCGCGACACAATCCTCGCGTCCGAGGTGTGATCGCTGTTAACCCGTATGACTACGACGAGGGTCGTGGTCTCAGACGAAGTTCAGCGATCGCGAACCTGATCTTTGGATTGAATGACGTTCCAATCCTAGGTTCAACGTTCGTGCGCTTGCGTCAGTACCCCGTGTTCCAGAAAGTCATGGAGGGCGGGGTCGCCCACAAGAATGCGCTGCCACCTGCGCTGCTGCACGAGATGTACAGTGTCGGGAACCGGCCGCATCACTACCAGGCGTTCATGTCACTCGTCGCGCATTGGGCCGACTGGGAGAAAGCGCGAGCGGAATATCCGAAGATCGACGTCCCTGTGTTATTGGTCTACGGTGACCACGATTGGTCCCGCCAGGAGGAGCGGGAGGCCAATCATCGTGCGATCCCGGGAGCCCAGATGACGATTGTGAAAGACGCCGGCCACTTCCTGGCTCTCGACGCACCTGAAGCCCTGACCCAACTCATTCGCGACTTCACGCTCCGTCCAGGCCCGCCAGGGGGGAAGGGGTTAGCGAGCGTCGCAGAATTGACCCAAGGACGATGAAGGGGGGCAGAGGAGGTACCCCCTCTATCCGCTCCTCGGGGCGCGGATAGTGATGCCAGCGCTTTCTGAGCGAGGGGGGGAGTAGAGCGTTCTTCGAGGACCGAACATGAGGAGGGACAGTTCATGAAAGCAATCCGAGTGCACGAGACTGGGGGGCCGGAGGCTCTTCGGTACGAAGAGGCGCCCGATCCGAGACCTGAATCTGGAGAGGTGCTGATCAGGGTCGGGGCGGCGGGGATCAACTTCGCCGACACCCTGGCGCGGAAGGGGTTGTATCCCACC
>CAZCMC010000002.1:0-28572 GCA_964499665.1 uncultured bacterium
GAGGGAGCCGCGCCATGACCGTGAAGAAGCGCTGATAGGCGGTCTCCGGGCTCAGTCTTGCGTAGAGGGCAGACAGCTCGGACTCGTCCCCGGGGCGAATCGGTCGCAGCGCGAGTGTCGCGCCATCCTTGAGCGTGACGCTTCTCATAGATGGGCTGCGTGTGGGCCGGGACAGCATGTTGTCCCGCAAGTCAGGTGGCGATTATCTGTTTGTTCCGACATGGCAGGTTCGATAGTAACCGACGAGAAGGAGAATCCAAATATGATTCGAGTTGCTCGCCTCGCCGCCGCCGTCATCGCCACCCTCGCCGTTCTCGGCGCGATCGTCTTCTTCATCTCCACGAGACCATCCCAGGCCCCGGTCGATGGCCGGGAGCTCCACGTCCGATACTGCGCCTCGTGCCACGGGGTGGGCGGAAGGGGGGACGGCCCGGCTTCGAAGGCCTTTCGGCGACGCCCTGCCGATCTCACGCGCGTGAGAGAGCGCTACGGAGGGCAATATCCTGTCCGGGAGCTCATGGCCGCCATTGACGGCCGCTCCCCGGTTCGGGCGCACGGGGACTCCACGATGCCGGTTTGGGGGGTCGTGTTCGAGCAAGAGGCAGAGGAAAAGGAGGCTCGCTGGCCCAAACGGACCACGCTCCTTCAGGTGCGCCTGGTCGCCGACTATGTGGTGAGTCTGCAGCAGTAGAAGGCCGATGAACTGGCACCAGCTCGCAGGTGAAGCAGTTATAGAAGCTCTGAAAAGCTCCAGGCAGGGCCTGGGCACAAAGGAGGCTCAACGGCGGCTTGCCCCTCCTACGGTCCTAATGCGATCACCGAGGGGAAGCGGTGGCCCCCATGGGGATGTTCTTCGACCAGTCCACGGACATCATGGTCATTCTCCTCCGAGCTGCTGGAGCAGGTCGCCGTTCGGCCGACATTGTGATGGCGGTTGGTCTGAGGTGGTGGCTACATCTAGTAGAGATGAAATGGGTAAGCGTGTCGGGGGGCGCTGACAAGTGGTCGTATGGTCTCTATTCATAGCCTGCACAGCAGTGATACTTTTGACCGGCACACTGCTTTCAAAATACGGAGATATCCTCGCCGAGAAAAGCGGCTTAGGGAGAACCTGGATTGGTGTCATCTTCTTCCTGGAGCGGGCTGGCTTCGGCAGCGCGAGGAAGCTCACAGCCATCTTCTACCTCAAAGACTTTGCTGTCCCAAAGGTGATGCTAAGCGCCATCCTGGTGGCGATGGTAGGGTTGCTCGCCCTCGAGCGGATCGGGATCCTTGATTTCGATCTCATTGCGGCGATGCCAACGTATCTCTGGCCACAGCTTGTCGGTGGGCTGCTGCTGGGCATCGGCTTCGTCGTGGGTGGTTACTGTCCCGGGACCTCGGCGGTGGGCGCAGCCAGCGGCAAGGGTGACGCTCTCGCGTTCATGGCAGGGTTGGTTGCCGATCTTTGGCTTCACTGAGCTGTTCGATCGCCTGGAATCGTTCTATTTCTCTGGCGACCTGGGCGAGTTCACGCTCTCTGAGTGAACCGCGCTGCCACCTGCTGGCGTTGTGGTGGTCCTGCTCCTGGTGGCCGGTGCGGCTTTCTGGTGGACCCGACGGTTCGAGCGGCGACCATGCAGCGCCGATGCACGGGCGTCTGAAGACGGCGCGCACGGGCTGGGAGGTTGCGCTTCCGTGGGTCGCGGGGGAGGAGGTGTACAGTCATGAAGAGACAGGTTATCATCTCAACATTGGCGACCGTTTTGCTCTTACCGTGGTGCGCAGGGCCTGCCTGGACTGCTAGCTATGGCAATCCGCAGTTTCTTGTCGAGACCGACTGGCTCGCGCGACACGTGAACGATCGGGATCTCCGGATTGTCGATATGCGAAACAACCCTGAGGGGTATGCGACAGGGCATATTCCGGGGGCCGTCTATGTTGGGGTCAATCAGATGCGACTTGCCCTGAAGGAGCCGGGCTTTGTCGTGCCGCCAGATTATGAGATAGAGGAGCTGCTAGGGCAGCTTGGGATTACCCACGAGACCATGGTGGTTGTCTACGATGACCTGGGCGGATTGAATGCATCACGCGGCCCTGGACTACTTCGCGCTCAGGCTCCTGGGCTACCCGGACGTCCGTGGCTACGACCGCTCCTGGAGCGAGTGGGGCAACAGCGAGAGGCTGCCGGTCGAGCGTGATGATGGCAGATCGTAAGGGGATCCTTAACCCAGACTCTAGAGGAGGGGTTGGCTCATGGTGACATGTCGAAGCCACTACCAGACCGTTCTGCTACTGATCATGCAGGCCCTCGTCGTCTGTCTGACCGTTGGATCGATGCTTGGCCCCGACGCGAGAGCTGCCGACCGGAAAAAACGGCCAGCCTCGTATACCGCTCATGTGGCCTATACGCTGAAGACGACCATCGCAGAGGGGCGAATGGTCTTCGTGGGAGTGGGTGGGACGATCGACGGGACTATCAATCCGACCTTACAGGTAAAGGTGGGCGACGTCGTTCAGGTGACCCTGGTCAATGGAGACGGGGTTTTGCACGACATTGCCCTTCCGGATTTCGATGTGAAGTCCGATCAGGTTGTGCGCATTGGGGCAAGCAGCGTCATTGTCTTCCGCGCTGATAAAGAAGGGACGTTCTCCTACTTCTGCACGGTGCCCGGCCATAGGCAGCTTGGGATGGAAGGGAAGATCGTCATCGGGACAGTGGCGATATCGGTTGCGCCCACTGGCGTGAGCATCGTTCGCGATCCGGCCGACCTTCCGGCCCCCATCCCACCCCGTTCACCCAAGACCGTGCGGGTGGACCTGGAGACTGTGGAGGTTGAGGGCCGCCTGGCAGAAGGGACCACCTACACCTATTGGACCTTCGGGGGCAAGGTGCCCGGTCCCTTCATCCGCGCTCGCGTGGGCGATACCGTCGAGATTCACCTGAAAAACCGGCCGGACAGCCGGATGATCCATTCTATCGACCTCCACGCGGTCACCGGGCCTGGCGGCGGCGCCGCCGTCACCCAGGTGCGTCCCGGAGACGACAAGTCTTTCACCTTTAAAGCGCTGAGCCCGGGTCTCTACGTCTACCATTGTGCCACACCAATGGTGGCCCATCACATCGCCAGCGGGATGTATGGCCTCATCCTCGTGGAGCCCAAAGGCGGGTTGCCGCGGGTGGACAGGGAGTTCTACGTGATGCAAGGTGAACTCTACACCCGGGAGCCTTTCGGAAAGCATGGGCATCAGGAGTTCAGTGTGGAGAAACTCCTCGCTGAGAGGCCGGAGTATGTGCTCCTCAATGGCGCAGTTGGGGCACTGACTCATGAGCACCCTATGACGGCGAAGGTGGGGGAGACCGTGCGCATCTTCTTCGGTGTTGGCGGCCCCAACCTCACATCGTCCTTCCACGTGATCGGTGAAATCTTCGATCGGGTTTATGATCAGGCCTCCCTGACATCACCGCCACTGACCGACGTACAGACCACGCTCGTGCCAGCCGGGGGCGCCTCCATGGTCGAGTTCAAGCTCGAGGTCCCGGGGCGCTACATTCTCGTAGACCATGCGCTGTCACGGCTGGAGCGGGGTCTGGTCGGCTTCCTCAGGGTCGAAGGGCCGGCGAACCCTGATGTCTTCCGAGGTGAAACTTCGTCTGAGAAGGCACCCGGCCAGCGGAAAGATCCATTCCATTGACCCGGGCACGGTGGGAGAAGAGACGCGATGACCACGCACTTGGACCGACTATTCAGACCTCAAGCAATCTGAAGACAACATCAAGCATGCTCTCCCAACATCCTGTCCGGTTTCCTCTTATGGCGATGGCGGTGGTCGCCCTGCTGGCCGCACTGTGGGGGGGCCTGTTGCGTCTGGGCTGGGACTGGCCGATCATGCGTCCGACGCTGCCCGTCGCTCACGGTCCGCTGATGATCTCTGGGTTTCTGGGGACGCTCATCGGCTTGGAACGGGCCGTGGCCTTGGGACAGCGGTGGACCTACGCCGGGCCATTGCTGAGCGGATTGGGAGCCCTGGCCCTGGTCGTGGGTCTGCCCGGTGTGGCCGGCCCGATGTTGATGGCCATGGGCAGTCTGGCCCTGGTGGTCGTTTTCGCTGCTATCGTTCGGCGTCAGCCCGGTCTCTCCGAGATTATCATGGGGATCGGAGCGCTCGCCTGGCTGGTGGGAAACGGTCTCTGGCTGTCAGGGTGGCCGATCTTCAGGGTCGTTGGCTGGTGGACCGGATTCCTGGTGCTGACCATTGCCGGGGAGCGCCTGGAACTGAGCCGTTTTGTCCCGCTTTCCAGAAGGAACCGGATGGCCTTCCTTGCGGCCATCGCCCTTTTTGTTGCCGGGTTGCTTCTCTCCGAGGCGGCCTTTGACATGGGGGCGCGCCTGAGTGGTCTGGGCCTACTCGTCCTGGCCTTCTGGCTTCTGCGCTACGACATCGCACGACGGGCGTTGCAGAGGGCGGGGCTGACCCGATTCGTCGCGGTGAGTCTGCTCTCAGGCTATCTCTGGCTGGGAGTCGCGGGGCTGCTCGGCCTTCGCTTCGGCGGACTGGCGGCCGGGCTGCACTACGATGCCTGGCTCCACGCCATCTTTCTCGGGTTTGTCTTCGCCATGATTTTCGGGCACGCACCGATCATCTTTCCTGCCGTGCTTGGGGTGCCCGTCCCTTTTCGACCGGCCTTCTACAGCCATCTGGCCTTGCTGCACCTTTCTCTCGCCCTACGGGTCGTGGGGGATATGACGGCCTGGTGGCCGGGGAGGCAGTGGGGCGGCCTGCTCAATGTCGTGGCCGTGCTCCTCTTCCTGGGGAACATGGCCCTTTCCGGAGTGCGAGGGAAGCTGCGTGACCCGGCCGTGGTCTCTGGAGGCCAGACGGTGCACGTTGATAAAGGAAGCGCTTGATGATTGTGAATCGATATTCCAGCGTGGAGCCGCGTATACACACCGACGCAGTGCCCCAGCGGGGTCCCGCTGCCGACCGCGTCCGCATCGCCCGGCTCCCCATTCATTTCTTTGCTGTCGCCGTTAGCTTCTTTGGACTGGGCGTCGCCGCGGCGCCATGGGTCGTCGGCGATCTCATCGATTACTTCTATCAGCCTCTGGTTCTGGCCTTGACCCACACCATCACGCTGGGGTGGATCACCGCGGCGATGATGGGAGTCATGTATCGCTACGTTCCGGCCCTGACGAAGCGGCCGCTTCGGTTTCCGCGGCTGGCGCTCCTTCAACTCTGGCTCTTCGTCGTCGGCGTGATGGCCATGGTCGCGCACTTTGTCATTGGGTACTGGATAGCGACCTGGCTCGCGACAGCGGTGGTCGTGCTGAGTGTGGCCCTTTTCGCCCTGAACATACTTCTCTGCCTGGCTCCTGCCAGCGGCCGCCGTGTGGCCGAAACCGGAATGCTTCTGTCAATCCTGTATCTTGTGGTCGCTGCCGTTCTCGGCCTGCTCCTGGCACTGGATAAGACCTTCGGTTTCCTGCACGGGAGCGTCATCACGAACCTTGCCGCCCATGCCCATCTTGCGGCGCTTGGGTGGGTGAGCCTGACGATCTGCGCCGTCTCGTACCGGATGGTTCCGGCATTTCTGTTGCCGGAGGTCGAGCTGCCCCGCGCGGCAATCTGGCAGCTCTACGGCCTTGCCGCTGCCGTGGCCGGCCTCGGCATTGCGCTTCTCGGCGGCCTCGGCGGGGCTGCCATCTGGAGTATGGCCATTCTCCTGGCTCTCCTTGCGTATGTTGCGGTGCTCGGGAGTCTTGTGCGCAACCGGCGGATGCCAATCGATTGGACGATGCGGCATGCGCTGGCAGGCGTTGTGAGTTTGGTGTTGGCTGCTGGACTCGGGCTCTCGCTCATCCTGATTGACGCCGGTAGCGCGGTCGGCAATCGTGTTGCGGGAACATACGGTGTCGTCGGGTTGCTCGGCTGGGTGACGAACTTCATCATCGGGATGTCTTACAAGCTCTTCCCGGGATTCATCGCCGGGCTACGTGTCACCGCCGGCTGGCCAAGGTTATCGATCACAGAGCTCTCCCTTCCTCGTTACCGTCCGTTCGTATTCTTTTCGCTGAATGTCGGGGTCCTACTGCTTGCCATCGGCCTGATCGCGGCGCAGGTGACGCTGGCTCGATTCGGCACGATCATCATCGCAATGGGGGGCCTGCTCTACGTCTCGGTTATGGCATGGAGCCTGAGCTATGCCTATCGTCCCTCCGTTCCCCGGACCGCGAGCGACCCTCTCCGCATTCTTCCCGGTGGCCCATCGGGACCGTGAAGAGGGCCTGCGTCTTGATGTCCGTGATGGACCGTACGCTTTCCTTCCTGGCCCTACAGGTGATCCCCTCTCTCAGGCTGACGGATCGTGGACTCGTCGATGTGGACCGCTTTCGCCTCGTTCCCCTCTTCGGAGAGGAATAAGAATAGGTGCCACCCCTGAGCACCTATCCTCTTCATGGGGGTCGTAAGGCCCCCGCCGACCAGCCTGATGGCGCCGGTGGCACCAGATGAGTTCGCTTTGTATGCTAATGGAGAGCCAGATCGGGCCTGGTGGGCGCTGGCCCTGCCTGAGACACCACCCCCCATAATGGGATCACAGTGCCCCACCTATCTATCTCAATGATAACAATGAGTTGGATTGCTTCCATGACCTGAACTGAGGCGGGATTGCCCCACGCCTCGTTCCATTGCCTGTTCCCTTCTCCAGACGGCTGAGAATACCACTTATAAACGACTTTAGAATCAATAAGATATAAGGTCTTCCCTTTTGTGTTGGGAAGGTCTCTTTGGCACTTCTATTGCTCACATTCCCAGGGGAGAACCTCAACCTGAAAAGGAGTTTGGTTGATCTTGCAGCGACCTGCCTTGAGTTGTCGGCTTGCCATAATCGATGATCCGGCCATTGAGGTCATCGGCGGGCACAGTAGGGAGGGTTGTGACAATGGGTGAGATCGTCGTTTGTGAGGGTAAGCCTGCAATCAGCCCGAAGCTTCTCTGGGGTGGGCTGGGACTGGGTCGATGAGGCCGGGGGCGCCATTGAAGCAGTTATTTGCACCTCGATCGGTCGCCGTCATCGGCGCGTCGCGCGATCCTGACAAGGTCGGATACCGAGTCGTGGAAAACATTCTTAAGGGAGGCTTCGAGGGGCCGATCTATCCGGTCAATCCCGCTTCCAAGGAGGTGCTTGGACTCCGTGTCTATCCGTCGCTGCTCGATATCGGCGCGCCGGTCGATCTCGCGGTGGTAGTGCTCCCCGCGCCTCGGGTCCTTCCGACCTTGGAACACTGCGCGGCGCAAGGTGTCGGGGCGGCGATCGTGATCTCCGCGGGGTTCAAAGAGGCGGGCGGAGAGGGAGCTGAGCTTGAGGCGGCGCTTCGGAAGCGGGTGCGTGAGCTTGGGATCAGGATTCTTGGCCCGAACTGTCTGGGTTTGATCGTCACCGAAAGCAGACTCAATGCCACCTTCGCCAAGGGCATGCCCCCTTCCGGAGGGATCGCTTTTGTGTCGCAGTCGGGGGCCCTGTGCACGGCCGCGCTCGACTGGGCAGTCGGGCTCGGGATCGGCTTTTCCGCCCTCGTCAGCCTTGGAAACAAGACCGACCTCTCGGAGGCTGAGATTATCGAAGCGCTGGCCGACGATCCCAAGACTCAGGTGATCGTCGGTTACCTGGAGGCGGTGGAGGATGGGCAACGCTTTCTGGCGGTGGCCGAGGCGGCCTCAAGAAGAAAGCCAGTGGTGGTCTTCAAGGCAGGGACCACGGAGGGAGGAGCTAGAGCTGCGTCGTCTCATACCGGCGCGTTGGCCGGCGCGGATGCGGCATACGAGGCGGCCTTCAAGCAGGCGGGCGTGATCAGGGCCAGGAGTTTGCGTGAGTTGTTCGACTTCGCCAGGGGGTTCGCTTCGCTCCCGATGCCTCGCGGCAACCGGATCGCCATCGTGACCAATGCGGGCGGCCCGGGCATCATCGCCGCCGACGCATGTGAGAGCAGGGGACTGCGGCTTGCCGCCCTTTCGGAGCCGACACTTGCCGCCCTCAAGCGGGTCCTGCCTTCCACCGCGTCGCTGCACAATCCGATTGATGTCATCGGCGACGCCACCGCGGAGAGGTATCAGGCCGCACTCGAGGCGGTGGCCGCGGACCCCGGTGTGGACGGGCTCCTGGCCTTGGCAACCCCTCAGGCAATGACCGACATGGAGAAATTCGCAGGGGCCGTGGTTGAGGTCAGCAAGACCGCGGGGAAGCCTGTCCTCGCAGCCTTCATGGCTGAGGCCAGCCTTCGGGACGCAAATAAGATTCTTCTGCGTGGCGCCGTTCCCGACTTCCCCTTTCCCGATGAGGCGGTCAGGGCAATGGAGGCGATGGTGCGGTATCAGGCAGGTCTGGGCCGACGATCCCTTCCGGCCCGGCTGCCCGCGGACCGGGCTGGTGTCGCTGTCCTGGTCAAGCGGGCCTTCGATCGCGGGGTCACCACGCTCGGCGAGTCCGGGGCGCGAGAGGTGATTGGCGCCTATGGCTTTCGGGGGCCGAAGACCTTGCGGGCTGGAAGTGCATCTGAGGCTGAAGATGCCGCCGAGCAGATCGGGTTCCCGGTGGTGCTGAAAATCGTCGCGCCGGAGATCCTCCACAAGAGTGACATCGGCGGCGTGCGTCTCGGGCTCGCGAGCCGGGACGAGGTGCGCCGCGCATATGCTGAAATGGTCGCACGGGCCTCGACCGCCGTTCCCCATGCGCGGATCGAGGGGACCATGGTGCAGGAGCAGGTAAGAGGCGGGCGGGAGGTGATCCTCGGGATGGCGCGAGATCCGCAGTTCGGTCCGCTGTTGATGTTCGGCCTGGGTGGCATCTACGTGGAGGCGCTGAAGGATGTCACGTTCAGGATCGCCCCCTTGACCCGCGCCGAGGCTGAAGCGATGATCAGGGAGGTTCGTGCATTCCCGATCCTCCAGGGGACGCGTGGGGAGCCACCAGCCGATCTGGCTGCCCTGGTAGATGACATGCTGCGCCTCTCCCAGTTGGTCACCGATGTTCCCGAGATCGCTGAAATCGACATCAACCCACTTCTCGTGAGGCCCGAGGGTGGAGGAACGGTGGCCCTTGACGCCAGGATCCGCCTGGCGAGTACTGAATAATGATGAGGGTGCTGCTCGCCCTATGGCGAGGTTCGGGTTCTGGTGGGGCAGTCAGGCGATGCCATCGACGGGTCACCTGTGGCGCACGGCCGTTCAGATGGGAGGAGCCATGGAGGATGGTGCATCGCCCGCACGGATACTCATAATCGAGGATGATACCGATCTGCGAGAGACGCTCTGGCGAGCCCTCTCGCGGGAGGGGTATCAGGTCAGTCAGGCGGGCGACGGGACCGAGGCCATCAGCGCAGTCAGGATGCGGCCCTATGAGCTTGCGATCATCGATCTGGTATTACCGCGAATGGGAGGGATTCGAGTGCTGGAACAGTTGAGAAGCCTCGGGCTGACGGTTCCCACGATCGTCATTACTGCCTATGGTGACCGCTTCTCCTATAACCGGGCAATGGAGCTGGGCGCCTCGGAGTTCCTGGTGAAGCCGGTGAAGCTGGTTGAGCTGTATCGGGCCGTGCGAAAGGTGCTGGCCGGCGCCTAAGGCACGGAGCGAGGGCAGGGATGAGCCAAGACAGAACCGACTCCACTCTTGATGCATCCCGTCGCCTACTGGTGAAGGAGGGGTTGGTCTATGGTCCGCTTGACTCTCGCCGGCTGGGTCGCTCGTTGGGGGTCAACCTCCTGGGCTTCGGTGAGAAGCTCTGCTCCTTCAACTGCCGCTACTGTCAGTGCGGCTGGACGAAGTGCCCCACCATGGAGGTCGGCCAGCGGATCGCCGACCTGCCCTCTCTGGAGAACGTTACGAGCGAATTGGAGAGGAAACTTCGGCAGCTATCGGGCGACAACCTCGGCCTCGACGTGATCACGTTTTCAGGGAACGGCGAGCCGACCCTCCATCCTCAATTAGAGGAGATCGTCAAGGCCGCCGCGGCGCTTCGCGATCGCTACACTCCCGACGCGAAGCTGGCTATCCTCTCCAACAGCTCGACCGTGCACCGCCCCGAGGTCCGCGCTGCCCTTGAGGGCGTGGACCTGAAGCTGATGAAACTGGACGCCGGCAGCGAGCAGCTCCTCCGTCGGATCAATCTGCCGGCCAGGGGGTTCGACTTCGCCAGGATGGTTAACGGGTTGGCCCAACTCGATGGAGTGCTTCTGCAGTCGATGTTCGTCTGGGGTCGGGTGGAGAATACTGACCCATTCGCGGTCCGCGAGTGGGTCAGCCGGGTTGCCGAGATTCAGCCTTCGCGGGTGCAGGTCTACACCCTTAACCGGGTTCCAGCCGATCCCGAGGTGAGGCCCGTTCCTGCGGCGGTGCTGGCCTCAATTGCCGGCTATACCAGAAAGCATGCGGGGGTTCCGGTCGATGTCTGTTGACGCGTCTGCTGTTCCCAGGGTTCGACGATGGCTCGTGGCGCTGATGCTCCTCTCGCTGCTCGGCATGGCCGACTCCGGCTATCTCTTCTGGAAGCATCGTCGTTCGACGCTGCTCGGGACGGGGACTGGGGGATCGAACTTCTGCCAGGCAGGAGGATGCGACCTTGTAAGTCAAGGGAAGTATGCTGAGGTCAAGGGCATCCCGGTGGCGGCTTTCGGCATTGCCGGCTATCTGGCGCTGCTCGCGCTCTCTGTGATGGCGGCGGCGCTCGGCGGTGGAAGCGTGGTGGGGGCGATCATCGCGATCTCCGGAATCGGGGTGGGTGTGTCGGCGTATCTGGTCTATCTTCAGGTCGCCGTGATCGGGGCGATCTGTTCCTGGTGCGTCCTTTCGGCTTTCACGATGACGTCGATCTTTATCCTGAGCGTTCTATTGGTTCGCAAAATGCGGCCTCTGGACTTGTCGGAACCGGCCGCGCAAGAGGGAGCCATATAAGTGCACTGCTGGCCCTCGGGGCTATTTCCCACTTGGTGGCCTGAAAAGAGGCTGGGGTAGAGGTGAACTATGGTGTGTAAGAGGTGTCCACTCCGAGAGGATTCTGTATTTGGGACGTTCCTATCGCGGACAGATCGCCAGGCGGAACAGCCCCATTCAATCAGGCGATTCGCCAAGAGGCAGGTCGTGCTGCGAGAAGGGGAGGTACCAGAGGGTCTTTACTGCATCCGGTCCGGCCTGTTGAAGCGCAGCATAGGAGATCCGCAGGGCAATAGGAAGATCCTTGAGATCCTGGGACCCGGAGACCTCCTCGGAGTCGAGTCGATCAGTGGCAACGGGTCCCGATCAGCAGAGGCCGCGACCTTGGAGGCAAGTGAGCTCTGCTTCTTCCACCGGCGTGACCTGCCGGAATTGGTCAAGAGAACACCGGACTTTGCCATGGCCCTCGTGGCCTACACTGCCGAGCGGCTGGCCCGTGCGGAGCGGGAGCTGGCGGACCGTTGCCTCAAAAACGCCAGGCAACGGCTCGCCAATGCGCTCCTCGCCCTCGGTCGGAGGTTCGGAAAGCGGACGCGCCGCGGTGTCTTGCTGGACCTGCCGATCAGCCGCAGCGAGCTGGCCAATTTCGTCGGGATCGCGCTCGCCACCGCCAGCCGCCTCTGCAAGGAGCTGAAAGATGAGGGGGCAATTAGAACAAGAGGACGCCAGATGTTCATCGTGGGATGGGGGAAGCTCGAGGAGGACGACGGGTAGAATCTT
This sequence comes from uncultured bacterium, assembly GCA_964499665.1. Taxonomy (GTDB): domain Bacteria; phylum Methylomirabilota; class Methylomirabilia; order Methylomirabilales; family Methylomirabilaceae; genus Methylomirabilis. Next base: position 11,690 of record CAZCMC010000002.1, read on the forward strand.
GAAGCTTGTCTCGAAGATGAGATGCAGATCGAGTCCAGACGGAGTTTCCAGATCGGTTCGCTTGAGAAATCACATGAACTCTTGGTGCCGATGGCGGGGCGTGTAAATCCGCAATCAGTCGGGTTGCAGATGAGGCGGATATGGGTCTTCTGATGGGCCGGCGAGAGGAGCGCGGGAAGGGTGAGGCCTTCCCAGCGAGGATAGGGCGGAAGCTAGGCTTCGCCATGGGCCTGGCCTTGTTTTTGGTGCTCCTGGTCGGGGGCATTTCTATGTTTCTTTCGAGTTCTATCTCGCGCGGCACCAGGGTGATCAAGGCGGAGAGCGACGAGATCGAATATGTCAACCACTTGCACACTCTGATGCACCACGGTGTCGAGGCTGTCCAGAATGTCGTCTTGTCAGGAAAAGTAGATCTCGCTGAAGACGCGGAGTTTATGCTCGAGAACCTGCATGGGGACGTGGTCGAATATCTGGCCGCGCCGATGGCGCAAAAGGACACCCCAGAGAAAACTGACGAGCTCAAGATCATCCAGCAGATCATCGGCGTGACGTCCAGTCTCTCCGAGCAGTCAGCGAGACTGGTCAAAACCGCCGCTCTCGGTCAACGGGTCGATCTCAGGACATTGGACCAACTTGATAGGCTTTCGCTTTCCGCCCACGAGATGTTCGAAAGTGTCAATTGGACCCTTTTTTGCGACATTTCGCCGGGCATATGAATATGGCTCTTCCGGGTTTAGAGTGGGTAACCGGGTGTTGCTCTTTCTACCCCGGACAAGGCGGCCTGGCTGGAGGTGTGTCGGCTCATGTCGAACCGTGTGCATGGGATCATGATCCTCGTAGGGGCAGGGCTTGCCCTGCCCAACCAGGCCTCTGACCCCGAGAAGGGCGCAGCAAGCAGCGCCCCTACGATTCAGATACCACAATGACAGATAATCCCGTCACCCACACGATTTCCTGAAGAGCCATAAATATAAGGATGAACTCCACTGGTGGGAGCCGGGATTTCTGCTTAAGGTTAAGGAAAACTGTTTGCTTGCGCGCCCCTGATCCCTTCTAGTCTATCTGCAGTCTCGGCACGAAAGGAGTGTCCAAAATGAGGATAGTGGGAGGCAAATGGTTACTTCGTCCAGGGCCAGAGGGTAGTCCATCCAATCTTCGATTGGACGACGGGTCTCGAGTAGCGGTGATTGGAGGTGGCCCGGCAGGGTCGTTTTTCAGCTACTTCGTGATGGACATGGCCCAAAGGGTTGGCAGAGATGTCCGGGTGGATATCTATGAGCCGCGGGATTTCTCCGTTCCTGGCCCGACCGGCTGCAACATGTGCGGCGGGATCCTCTCCGAGTCGCTGGTAGAAACCCTCGCCGTCGAAGGGATCAACCTGCCTCCGACAGTGGTCCAGCGGGCCATCGATTCCTATGTCCTGCACACAGATGTCGGCAGCGTCCGCATCGAAACCCCCCTGTACGAGAAGCGAATTGGGGCAGTGCACCGGGGGCCCGGCCCGCGGGGGGTCAAGGAGATCAAATGGGACAGCTTTGACGGCCATCTGCAAGAGCTGGCCGTGGCCAAGGGCGCGAGTCTGATCCGCGGGAGGGTGGATGAGTTCGGTTGGCTGGAGGGGCGTCCCCAGATCAAGACCCGGGACGGCTCTGCCAAAAGCTATGATCTGCTGGTGGTAGCAATAGGGGTCAACTCCACGGCGCTCAAGCTCTTCCAGGGACTAGGGCTCGGCTACCATCTCCCGCTCACGACGCGGACTGCCATCCGTGAGTATTACCTGGGCGAGGCCACAATCGGAATGTCCTTGGGGAGCGCTATGCATGTGTTCCTGCTGAACATCCCGCGGGTAGAATTTGCAGCCCTGATCCCAAAGGGTGACTACGTGACAGTGTGCCTGCTTGGCGAGGAGATCGACAGCGAGCTCCTTCGATCCTTCCTCAGTTCACCTGAGGTGAAACACGTGATGCCGCCTAGCTGGTGCCCGGACCAGCCACCAAACTGCCAGTGTTCGCCCCATATCAACGTCCGGGGGGCCCTCCAGCCCTTTGCCGATCGCGTCGTGTTCATTGGCGATTGCGGGGTCACCCGGTTGTACAAGGATGGGATCGGAGCCGCCTACCGGACTGCCAAGGCTGCCGCCACGACCGCCATCTTCCATGGCGTCTCTGCTGAAGACTTCAAGCGACGCTACTGGCCGACTTGCCAGGCGATCGCCACGGACAACGCCATCGGGAAGGTAATTTTCGCTGTCACCCGCCAAATCCAGAAGCGACGGCTCACTCGCCGGGCCGTCCTGCGCATGGTCGCGACCGAGCAAGAGAAGGCGGGCCGGCACCGGCGGATGAGCATGGTGCTGTGGGATATGTTTACCGGAAGCGCGCCCTATCGGGAGATTCTCCTGCGCACCCTTCATCCCGCCTTCTTGGCGCGCTTTCTTTGGGACATCGCGAATTCAGTAGCGCCCCTAAGCAGGGGGCAGTGGTCAAAAGGGGACGGTATGGAGAGGACAGGCGCGCTGGGCGAGGTCTACCAGGATGGCGAGGTCATCGTCCGTCAGGGAGAGACGGGGGACTGCATGTACGTCATCCAGGAGGGGCAGGTCGAGGTGCTTCTGGAGAAGGATGGCAAGGTGACGCGTGTAGCGGTGTTGGGCGAGGGGGATTTCTTTGGGGAGATGTCTCTCATCGAGCGTGAGGCTCGCTCAGCCACTGTACGTGCCTTGGGCGCCGTCCGTGTGCTCACCGTGGACAAGGGAATCTTCCTTCACCGAATCCACGAAGACCCATCGCTTGCTTACCGCATCATGCAGAAGATGTCCCACCGCATCCGGGAGTTGGACGACGAGCTGTCTCGGGTGAAGGCTGTGGGGACCTACTAACCCAGGAACAAGGGCATTCTTGCGCTCAAACGCGGGATCCAGGCAAGGATCTCGCCTAGGCCCTACTCCTATTATCGTGTATTATCGTGAGACTGGTCGGCTGCCTAGTCGCCATCACCTTAGGCTTGATCCACACGATGAATGAGTGTATAAGCGAGTGGACGTCAACGGGCGAATGTGGTGTGGGCGCGGGAAATGGACGCGATCCAGAATCGGAAGTTGCTCGCGCCCTTCAAGGGTCGGCGCCGGCCCATGCCCTATGCTGTGTGACAGGAGGCATGGTTCACCGGAGCATGCGAGCGATGGTTCGCGATAAACCCGGCCCGATGCCCCGAGTTCCTAAAATCCTGAGTCGGTGAGAAGACAGAAGTGGTGGCGGGAGACGACTGTAACCCGAACACTCGGTCGCGCAGCGGTGAGTTTGGCGTCGGCAATCGAATCGTCGATTCCCGGACGGCATCCGTGAACGTTCCACCGGCGCGCGCCTTCGCGCCCATCCGTCGGATCGGAGGGACGAATGGCTGGTACTGGGGAAGCTGGTTGTGGCAGGTGCGTGGCTTCGTGGACCTCCTGGCGGGGGGTGTCGGGATGCGACGGGGCCGCTTCGATCCGGAACACCTCAGGGTCGGGGACGTCATTGATTGTTGGCGGGTCGAGGCGTTCGAGCCGGATAGACGCCTGCGCCTAGTGGCCGAGATGCGGTTGCCTGGCCGAGCCTGGCTGGAGTTTGAGGTGACAGGGGATCATGTCAGTTCGACTATCCGGCAGACGGCGATCTTCGATCCGAGGGGGTGGGCTGGCCTTGCCTACTGGTATCTCTCCTACCCCCTTCACCGAGTGATGTTCGCGAAAATGCTCCGCAGCATTGCCGAGGCCTGTTCGCGTTAGGCTTCGGGAAGGCGTAAGACGAACTAAAGACAGACGCCTAAGCCGCCGGTCGACGGCCGCCGCCTTTGTCGCCGGCCAGCGCAGGAGGAGTGAACCGAGCGGCAATTCGTAAAGGAAGCGCCTGCCGATAGGGCCCCACATGGCCTAGCCCCAGGGGGGCCATTTGGCGCCTCTTTTGCGACCTCCCCCGCCTCCACGTGGCGTCCCTGGGGATCGCGTACTCGAAGCCGTTAGGATTCGGTAGCGCCTTCACGTCGTGACAGAGCCGGAGCAGGACTTTCAGCTCTTCCAACTCCTCGCGGAGGTGCAGCACCTCCGGCCCTTTGTCGCGTTGCGCGCTGAAAAATAGCCGCGTTCCCCTCTTTCGCTGCAGGCAGCGGCGGATGGATCGCAAGAACCCGAGCAGCCTGCGGCGTAGATGATGTTGTGTCGGTAGCGTTCCCAATGAAGGCCGATACCATATCGGTGGGGGGTAAGGCTCATTGCACTGATGATCGAGAGTCGACCGCGGCCGTCATATTGGGGAAAATTTGACTAATATCAAAACGTTGTTTGATGATTAAGATTGTTCGGTAATTCCGTCGATGATACAAAGACAGAAAAACAGAAATGGCTTGACACCTCGTTGGGCATATTATAGGGTCATCCGCCAAGTCAAGGAGAGTCGCGTTGCCGGTCCACACTCCACAACAAAGGGGTCGAAGATGAGGGGACGTGACGCTGTTCTAGTTCTCCCAGTCCTGCTCGCCGTTACCCTCCTGGTTGGATGGTCCTGCAGTCGCCTTCCGTGGTCGTCCGATTCACCCTCCGACGTCGGCTCTGATAAAGGGCTCATAGCCGAAGCGCCTTCCAAGATAAAAACCGACGCGGCTCAGTCTAAGTTTATCGGTTTCCCGCCTGGCGCGAAGTACGTAGGGAGCGAGTCCTGCGTGGAATGTCACGAGCAAGAGGTCCACACCTTCCACAAGACGAAGATGGGGCGGATCATGTCGGTGAACCCGCGCACAGAAAGGGAACGGCAGGACTGCGAATCCTGCCACGGCCCAGGCGGGCCACACGTAGATGCAGGGGGTGAGGCCGTCGAAACCCTGATCACTTACAGGAAGGGCGCTGAGCCGGTGGAAGTCCAGAACGCCACGTGCGTGAAGGGCTGCCACGAAAAGGGCGAGCACACCTACTTTACGGGGAGCACCCATGAAGTACGGGGATTGGCTTGCGTCTCTTGCCACAAGGTGATGGACCCGGTGTCCGATCGGTTCAACCTGGCGAAACCGACCGAGATCGAGGTCTGCTCGCAGTGCCATCTGACGCGACGGGCGCAGCTCATGCGCAGCTCGCACATGCCGCTCCGCGAGAACAAGATGACGTGCAGCGACTGCCACAACCCTCATGGCGGCGTCACGCCGGCGATGTTACGCGAAGACTCGGTCAACGAGAACTGTTACACGTGCCATGCCGAGAAGAAGGGACCGTATCTCTGGGAGCATGCGCCGGTCATCGAAAACTGCAGCACCTGCCATGAGCCACACGGCTCCTCCAACCCGAGATTGTTGAGGCAGAGGATCCCGCGTCTCTGCCAGGAGTGCCACATCGAGACCCGGCACCCCACGAGTCCATACAATCCAGCCGTCTATGCCAGGCAGATCTTCAACCGGGCCTGCGTGAACTGCCACCAGAAGATCCATGGGTCGAACCATCCCTCAGGATTCGCCTTCACGAACTGAGGCAGCGGGCTGCGCCAATGAGGAGGGGGGCCATGCGAAAATCAGTGGGAATGGGGCAAATCGGGGGTGCGCTGGTGTTGGTCGCAGCCCTGTCGCTGGCTGGTGGGACAGCCTCAGCCTGGGCCGAAGAAAAACCGGCCAAGGCTGAAAAGGCCGAAAAGAAGGCCCCGCCGGAGGAGACTGTCCCTGCATGGGTCAACTGGCTTAACGCTGGACTGCCATTTGACTTGCAACTTACCGAGTTGGACGTCGAGGCTGGCCTCAGGTTCATCGGTGGCGATCGGCGCTCGGCGAAGTTCCAGGAGTACCGGGTCCTTGACAACAGCCCCTACATCTTCTTGGACCATGCCCGGGTCAACCTCGAGACCAAGGACAAGAAGCGCTACGTCGAATTCTACACCTTCGATCCGTTCAAGAACGACCAAAGCTACGACTTTCGAGCCGGGAAGTACGGCGACTATGAGTTAGAGATCTTCTGGGATCAGATTCCTCATCTCTTGAGCACGACCGGGCGGACGCTGTTCACCACGACGGAGACCGACAACACCGCAAGCCTGACGTTGCCGCCTGGCGTGGCGTCCACGGTGCAGGCCGCCCCAACAGCAAGCAAGCCATCTGTGCTGACCAACATCCTCAATAACCGAGCTGTCCCGGTTGATCTGCAGTTCACGACCAGCAAGGGCGGGTTCAAGTACAAGCAGAAGCTGACCGATTCGCTGGATCTGGGCCTGCGGTACACCTACACGCAGAAGGAAGGGACGGTCCCCTTCGGCGCCGGCTTTGGTAGCCCCGGCGGCGGCATCGCTGAGCTTCCGGTCCCGCTTTCTAACCAGACTCAAACGGCAGAGGCCAAGCTCCAATATGCGCGGCCGGGCTGGAATGTCGCCCTCGGCTATACCGGGTCGTATTTCAATCAAAGGACCGACGATGTCATTTTCGACAACCCGCTCTATGGAGGCGCCCCCACCACCACCCTCTCTAATCAGGGCCGGACGACGATGGACCCGAGCAACCAGTCCAGCAGTGTGTTCCTGATGGGTGGCATCTCGCTGCCCCTTCACACCAGGTTCACGGGGAAGTTCGCTTACACCTGGCGGTCCCAGGACGACGCATTCGTCCAGCAGACGATCAACCCGGTCTTGCTGGCTCTCACACCAGGAAGTCCCGGAAATCCATGCCCGGGTATTACGACGTCCACCTGTTTGCAACTGCCGAGCAGCAGCCTTAACGCTGATGTCCAGACGACCCTTGTGACCTTCAATCTCTCCAGCCGGCCCCTCGCGTTGCCGCTCACGCTGAACGGCGGCTTTCGTTACTTCGATTACCATGATGGAACACAAGAGATTGACTTCCCGGCTCATGTGGTCCGGGACCAGGGGCCGATAGTGGTGGACACCACTGTGAACGCGCCCTTCTCCTACACCAAGTATAATGCCTACCTGGATGCGGGATATCAACTGTTGCGTAACCTCAATTCCAAGGTGGGCTTTGGGTGGGAGCGCTGGGACCGCAATCCCGATCATCGTGAGGTGCCGACCAGCGACGAGTACACCCTGAGGACGAGCCTCGACTATTCACCACTTGACTGGCTTATGTTGCGCGCCGCGTATCGGATCGGCTGGCGCGACGTTAATGAGTACAACACCCAGGCTCATCAGGCGCATGTGGTAGGGGACGTCGAGGGAGAAGAATTCTCGCTTGAACGCCAGGGCCAGTCACCTCTGGGTAGGAAGTACGACGAATGGGACCGGACCCGCAATAGAGTGGAGCTTCTGGCCTCACTAACTCCCCTCGAGTCGCTGAACTTCACTGTCACCTATGGTCTCACGAACGACAAATACGATCAATCTCGGCCTCCTCAGTCGCCGTTCAACGACACCTCCTCGCTTGGCCTGCAGGAGTTTCAAGGGTGGAGTCTGGGTGGCGATGTCGCCTACATCCCATACCCGTGGCTATCGTTCTTTGCGAGTTATATGAGGGAGGAGAACCAATACAATCAGCTCTCACGCTCCAGGCCCGTCATTAATCTGGGGAACCCGGCCCCTGCAATCGCGCCCGGGTGCGCTCCTGGAAGCTCGCCGAACACTGTGGGCTGTGACTTTCCCGACTTCAACTGGAAGAGCGTGAGCACCGACGTGATCAATACCTACGGGGTTGGCGCCGATGCCACTCTGATCCCAAATCGCCTCAACTTCAAGTTGATGTGGACCTACTCGGATGCCAAGACCATCATTGATTCGTTCAACCCGGTGACGCCGTCCAGCGGGCAGGCCGTAGCTACAGTGCCTCCTGGTACTTCTGCGGGCTCTCCTTTGCCTGGCGCTCAGCGATCAACGGCGACGGCTTACAACTTCCCAACCGATAGCACGAGCCTGAATACCCTTACTGCGTCACTCCGCTACTATCTCACGAAGAACTGGAGTATGAAGGCCCAATTCCAGTGGGAGCGGTTCCGCGAGACCAATTGGCAGACCGACACCCTCGGGCTGACGGGGCCCACCAACCTGCCGCCGCAGACCGATGTTTACCTTGGCGCGAAGTTCCTGCAGGACTACGACGCCTATATCGGAGCGCTCACGCTTCGCTACCAGTTCTGAGCGCCTGCGACCTGGGTCCTAAGTACCAGAAGCAGAAGCGGCTGGAAGGCACGAACCCTTAGATGTGGTGGAATCAAGGGGTGCAACGGGGAAAATCCTGATCTGGATCGACTGAGAGAAAGCACAAAGGCCAGTCCGTCGGAAGGCGGGCTGGCTTTTGACCGTCTAAACCAGAGGAGGGAGCGGAGATGCTGATGGACGAGCGGGTTGATCAGGGACGGCGATTGGTGAATATGTTCCTCGGGACGAGTCTTGGCGCGCTGTTTATCTCTGTTTTCTATCCGCTCGTGAAATACTTGAGTCCCCCGAAGCTCGCGGAGCCGACCGCGTTCAGTGTGACTATCCCATGGAAAATCACTGAGTTGAAGGCCAACTCTGGGCGGATCTTCCGCTTCGGGAGCCGGCCCGGGCTTCTTATCAAGACGCCGGCCGGCGAGCTGAAGGCCTTTTCGGCGATCTGTACGCACCTCGACTGCACGGTGCAATACCGGGAGGATCGGCAGGTCATCTGGTGCGCCTGTCACAACGGTGTCTACGACCTGAACGGGAAGAACATCAGCGGCCCGCCCCCGCGGCCTCTGGATCCTCTGCAGGTGAAGGTGCGGGGAGACCAGATCGTTGTCATGAAGGCGTAGGGTGGGATGCGCGTCAACCGAATCATGGGCTGGATCGAGGAGCGGATTGACCTGAGCGGGGCCAGGCATCTCCTCCAGGAGAAGGTCGTCCCGGTCCACCGCCACACCATCTGGTACTACTTTGGCGGGATGACCCTCTTCCTGTTCGTCATCCAGGTGGTGACCGGGATCCTCTTGACCCTCTACTATCGGCCCAGCGCCGAGGAGGCATACGAGAGCGTCCAGTTCATCATGATCGAGGTCCAGTTCGGGTGGCTCATTCGGTCAGTCCACAGTTGGTCTGCTAACCTGATGGTGGCGACCATGATGATCCACCTGTTCAGCGTCTATCTCACCCAGGCCTACCGGAAGCCCAGGGAGCTGACCTGGGTGACGGGGATGCTCCTGTTCGGCGTCGTGCTGACGTTTGGGTTCAGCGGGTACCTCCTGCCATGGAACGTCCTTTCCTACTTCGCGACCAAGGTCGGGACGAACGTGGCGGGAGTGGTCCCGATCGTCGGTCGGGTGCTGCTCAGGTTTCTTAGGGGCGGTGATGATGTCACGGGCGCGACGCTTTCGCGATTTTACGGGCTCCACATCGCGATCCTGCCGTTGCTGACCACGCTTATCCTTGGCCTCCACCTCTTCCTGGTGCAAAAGCAGGGGATGAGCGTCCCGCCGGACGTGGAGCGGGTGTCCGCAGGGCGACCGCTCAGGACCATGCCATTCGTTCCAAATTTCCTACTGAGGGACCTCTTCGGCTGGTTCGTCGCCCTGGGTGTGTTGGCGGCGCTGGCGGCGATCTACCCATGGGAGCTCGGGCAAAAGGCTGACCCCTTTGCGCCCGCGCCCGCGGGCATCCGCCCCGAATGGTACTTCATCTTCATGTTTCAAACGCTGAAGTATATCCCGGCCAAGATCGGCCCGTTTGATGGCGAAGTCCTGGGGGTCCTCGGGTTCGGCCTGGGCGGGCTGTTCCTCTTGCTGGTTCCCTTTCTCGACAAGAGGGCCGCTCGGGGCGAGCCTAGCCCGCTTTTCCGATGGATCGGGATCGGCATCATTCTTTACATCGCCGTGTTCACTGCGCTGGGATACCTCGCCCCGAGTGGCAAGTGAGTCGAACGTGAGGATCGTGCGACAACTCTCGTCCGGACTCTTTCTCCTGGCTGCCCTTTGCCTGTTCCGCGTCCCGCCGGCAGCGGCGATGCATGCCTGCATCGACTGCCACAGAGGGTTGGAGGAAGAGCGCCTCAGCCGTCCGGCCAAGAAAATCGCAGATGACTACCACATGGTCCGAGGACTGAAGTGCCAGGACTGTCATGGGGGTGACCATACGGCCTTCGACAACAAAGAGGCCAGTCACAGCCGCGCCAAAGGTTTTCTCGGCAAACCGAAGCGGCAAGATATCCCAGCATTCTGCGGCAAGTGTCATAGCGATCCCCGCTACATGCGGAAATTCAATCCAAAGATTCGGACCGACCAGGTGAAGGAGTATTACACCAGCGTCCACGGCAAAAAGCTTCGCGAGGGGGACCAGAAGGTCGCTGTCTGCATCAGTTGCCATGACGTCCATGCCATCCGCGCGATTAAGGACGAGGCGGCTTGGACGTATCCCATCAAGGTCTCAGAGACCTGTAGTCGATGCCACGCTGACGCCAAATACATGAAAGACCGCAAGATCCCCACGGATCAGTTGAAGAATTATAAGAAGAGTATCCATTATGAGGTCTTGACCAAGAAGGGTGACATTTCTGCTCCCACCTGCCCTAGCTGTCACGGGAACCACGGCGCCACTCCTCCTGGGGTCGATTCGGTGGCGAATGTCTGCAGCAACTGCCACGCTGCTACGGCGGAGCTGTTCGCGAAGAGCGTGCACGAAGAGGCCTTCAGCGATCTGGGGCAGCCCGCATGCGTCACTTGCCACGGCAATCACGAGGTTCTGACGCCGGTGGATGAGCTACTGGCCGGAGGGAAGGACACCCCTTGCACCACCTGCCACGAGGCGGGCTCGTCGGAGCTCAAAAAGGGCAACGAAATCCGGACTCTTCTCCAGGACCTCGCCCAAGGCATCGACCGGGCCGAGGCGATTCTCACCAGGGCGGAGCACGCAGGCATGGAGGTAGGGCCTCCTCGATTTGAGCTCATCGAGGCGAAAGATGCCCTGATCAGGGCCAGGGCTGAAACACATATGGTCAAAGTGAAGAGGATCAAGACCCTCACCGACCCTGCGGTCGTGATTGCGCAGAAGACTGTCAAGAAGGGTGAGGAGCTGATGGTCCAGTTGCAATTCCGCCGCAAGGGCCTGGCGGCGTCCCTGCTGGTTATTGCGGCCGCGCTTGTCGGCCTCTTCTTCAAGATCCGGGAGATCGATCGCCGGGGACGTTCCGGATAACGATGCGCCCGCCGTTGACATGGGTGAGTGGAACGGCTACAGTCGGCCAATGTGCCACTTGGGGCGGAGACATATCGGGCGCGACATGGCGGCCATCTTTCTGGCGATGATCCTCTTATTGGCTCCTGATTTTCTCGGGGCGGCGGAGCCTCTGGAGGGAGATCGAGAGCGAGGACGCCGCCTGTTCGAGGAGAAGGGGTGTATCCAGTGCCACGTCCCGTCGGGTAAACCGAAGGAGATCGGCCCGCCCGTGGCAACGTTGCAGCGGCGGCAGGGACTGCTTGAGCTGGCTGGTCGGTTGTGGAATCATGCTCCGGTTATGCAACAAAAATTCGAAGAGGGCGGCAGGGCTTGGCCGACGTTAAGTAGCAAGGAGATGGCTGATCTCGCTGCCTTCCTTCTCGCACGGCCAGGCGCGGATCCGCCTGGGAGTGAGGCGAGGGGCCAGGTGCTCCTCTTGAAAAAGGGGTGCCTGAAGTGTCATGCTTTCTTTGGCGAAGGGGCTGGAGTCGGCCCGGATCTGAGCCGCAGCACCGTGTACGACAGCCCACTCGACTGGGCCACGGGCGTCTGGGATCATGCCCCGAAGATGCGAGCGAAAGCGGAGCAGCTAGGGACCGGGTATCCACGCTTCGAGGCCGATGAGATGGTGGACTTAGTGGCGTTCCTGAAAGCGTCAGCCGGTCGTAAGATGGGGGATCGTTGAGACCTCGGTTCATGGAGATCTTTCGGAGGAAAGGAGGCAGTATGAGACGGATGGTCGGAATGATCGCATCGCTGGTCCTCGCGTGCTTCCTGGGCATGGCCTTCTCTGTGGGGTATGGATTCGCCCAGGACGACGTAGAGGAAAAACCTGGGAAAAAGCCCAAAATCCCCGCCCCATTCACCTTCGAGCAGAAGGAAAAGGATGAAGATGGGAAGTTGAGTTCAGGCAAGGTGACATTCGATCACAACATCCACTTGGGGAAGGCTGAGAAATATAAATACAATCCGAAGTATGAGGCGAAGGCGAAGGAGGCGAAGTGTGCCACCTGCCATAAGGGCAAGGGCCCAGAGAAACTCTTCCAAACCAAGAATGGAAAGACCCCCGACATGACCATGAAGGCCTATGTGGAGGGGAAGAGATGCGGCAAGTGTCACAACGGCGACGATTCGTTTAAGATCCCCCCCACAAAGGAGAAGGAGAAGGAAAAGGAACTCTGCGAGAAGTGCCACAAAGAAGAAAAGAAAGGGTAGCTAAGCCTTCACGCAGCACCGAGCATGGCGTCCTATTCCGATCCTGGGACCAGTTCGGGAGTTGGACCTCGGCGTGATTCTTTACCTCGCCCAGTTTCCAATAACTGACGCCTAGTGCCGTTCCAACTTTATCCGCCTAACACCACAATGACCCGCAGGCATCTGGATCGGCGGTCGCAAGGCTTTGTCATTTGTCCGAACAAGTTGGAACGGCGCTAGCGGGATTGCGGACGTGGGTGACGGTTGCGCCTTTTTCACTTGAAACGCTGTTTCCCGGTCTGGGGAGAAGTTATTGCGGGTTGTTTTCTCGCGCTCCTTCTGGTCGGGCGTCAGGACGCTTATGCGGCGGTTTCCGAGGAGCCGCCCGTCTCCGACGAGGAGTGTCTAGGCTGCCACAGCGAGGTCGATCCGGGCCCACTGGCACGGTCCCCGCATAAAGCGCAGGTCTGTGCCGACTGTCATGTGGGCATCACGGAGACCCCGCACGAGGAGAAGCTGCCTCCGGTCCAGTGTCAGAAGTGTCACGCCAAGGCGTCCATGGTTTTTGCGACCAGCGTCCACGCGCCGGCGGACTCGGAGGTCGAGTGTCAAAGCTGCCATGGAACCCACGAGGTAAAGTCGGCGTCAGAACTGAGGGCAGAGCCCTGCCGGGACTGCCACGATTCGGTGACTCGGGCATACCTGGGAAGTGTCCATGCCAGGGCGCTGGCCAAGGGGATTCAGGACGCCGCCCTGTGCTTCGATTGTCACGGCAAGGTTCACCGCCTCCGCAGTCACACAGATCCCCAATCGCCTACCTTTCGTGCCCGCATGGCTGAGACCTGCGGGCACTGCCATGCCGACCGCGCCCTGGTGGAACGCCGGCGTATCCCGATTCCGCATGCCTACCAGCTCTATCAGAAGAGCGTGCACGCTCGGGCCGTGGCGGCCGGCAAACCAGCCGCCACCTGCAACGATTGTCACGAAAGTCACGACCTCCGCCGGGCGAATGATCCCAGGTCTTCCATCTATCGGGAAAACATCCCCCGGACATGTGGCAACTGTCACACCAATGAGGCTAGGGCGTATCTCCAGACCGTCCACGGCGTAGCCATGACCAACGGGGTGACCAAGTCGCCGGTCTGCACCGACTGTCACGGGGAACATTCCATCGCCGCGGCGCGCGATCCGGCCTCCCGGGTGAGCGTCGCGGCCGTGTCCAAGACCTGCTCGAGTTGCCACGAGGCGCCGGGGATCAGCGAGAAGTATGGGATCCCGAGCGGCCGGCTGGAGACCTACGCCGAAAGCTTCCACGGCCTGGCGGTCCGGGGTGGATCCAAGGTCGCAGCGAACTGCGCGAGTTGCCACGGGACCCACAACATTCTCCCCTCTTCCGATCCCCGCTCCACTATTCACCCGCTGAATCTCCCACGGACCTGCGGCCAGTGCCACGCTGGCGCGGGGATCCAGTTGGCCAGCGCGAAGATCCATGTGGGGCCAGGTTTGGGGGAGCATCCATGGGTGGCGCTGGTCCGCCGGATCTACATCGTGCTCATCCTGGTGACGATGGGGGGAATGAGTCTGCACAACGGGCTGGACTTCATGACGCGCCTTCGCGAGGGGTGGCGCGCGGCGAAGCAGGGGGAGGAGGAGCCAGAGCCCCACGTGCCCCAAGAGATCGCCCGTCGGCTCTTTGAGAGACTGACGGTCAACGAGCGCATTCAACATCTCGTCCTCCTCTCGACCTTCACGATTCTGGCTGTAAGCGGATTTGCCCTGAAGTTTCCAGAGGCCTGGTGGACGCGGCCACTTGTCTGGTTCGAGGAAGGCTACGCGATCCGGGGTTGGGTACACCGGGTCTCGGGTGCAGTCATGACCCTGGCGGCGGTGTACCACCTGGGCTATCTGCTTGGCACGCGGCGAGGTCGATCCCAGCTCCGGGCCATGTGGCCACTCTGGCGGGACGTGAGGGAGGCGATGGGCATGGTGACCTACAATATGGGCCTGCGGCCGACGCGGCCTCGCTTCCACCGGTTCAGCTATGTGGAGAAGTTGGAGTACTGGGCCGTGCTCTGGGGCACCTTCGTGATGGCCGGCACCGGGTTCATCATGTGGTTCCAGTCGGCGGTCTTGCGGCGCTGGCCCCTGGTGACCATCGACCTCGCCACGGTGATCCACTACTACGAGGCCTGGCTGGCAACGCTCGCCATCTTGGTGTGGCACTTCTATAGCGTCATCTTCCGGCCGGACGTCTACCCGATGAGTTGGGTCTGGCTATCGGGGAAGCTGACCGGGCGGCAGATGGCCGAGGAGCATCCCGAGGAGTTGGAAGAGATCCTGGCGGTAGAAACGACGGCAGAGGATCCGACAGGAGATGGCATGGCGAAACTCATCGGGGAGGCTGAGGAGAGGGGACCGGATGGCTGAACAGCGGGCGGCCAGACGCTGGCATGGACGCGTGTTGCTGATCGCAGTGGCGATCGGCCTGGGTATTGGGAGCATCATGCTGGCTGGGCTCTACAAGCTCAGCGCGAGCCCACTGCTCTGCAACTCCTGCCACATCATGAAGCCGTATGTCCAGGCCTGGAAGACCTCCAAGCACAACAATGTTGCCTGCGTCGATTGCCATTATCCTCCGGGGTTCCGGGACACGATTTGGGTCAAGTACCAGGCGTTGGCCCAGGTGGCGAAATGGGCGACCCAGACCTACAGCTCGAAGCCCTACGCCGAGGTCGAGGACGCGAGCTGTCTTCGCTCGGGTTGCCACGAGAGTCGGCTCCTGGATGGCAAGGTCGAATTCAAGCGGGGGATCATCTTTGACCACGGACCCCACCTGAAAGAGAAGCGCCGAGGTCGGCAGCTCCGCTGCACGAGCTGCCACTCGCAGATTGTGGTGGGGACTCACATCGAGGTGACCACCACGACCTGCTTCCTCTGTCACTTCAAAGGAAAGAAGAGCGCGCGGGAGTTTCACCCGCTTGGCGGCTGTCCTGTCTGTCACAACACCCCCAAAGGTGACATCGAGGTGATGGCCGGCGTCATCTTCAACCATGAGTCGGTGGTCAAGCGAAAGGTTGCCTGCGAGAAGTGCCACCTCAACGTGGTTGAGGGCAACGGGGAGGCTCCGAGGGAGCGCTGCTATACCTGTCACAACCAGCCGGAGAAGCTCCAGAAGTACCTCGACACCCCATTCATCCATGACTTCCACGTAGCCAGCCATAACATCGAATGCGGCCGCTGCCACAGCGAGATCAGGCATGAGCTCCCGCCGCCTATCGGCCTGACTGTGAGCTGGCTTCTTGACTGGTTGCCCGCACCCTCCAGCGCCGAGGCTGCACAGCAGACCATCCCACCTCAGCCGAGGCGCCTCGGCCAGCCCCCGATTGGGAAAGTGCCGGAGGTGCACCCTAAGAAGGAGGGACGCCAACTCGATTGCAAGGCCTGCCATCAGGGTTTGCATCGAGGCGTCCTCCAGATGTATATGGGCATGAATGGGAAGGGGACGCCAATAATCCCCAGCCACATGTTGCAGGTAAGGGTGGAGTGTGTGGCCTGCCATGTGGAGCCCAAGCGGGAAAAGGCCGAGGCTGCTATCGTCGGGCAGACGTTCCGTCCATCGGAAAGCGCCTGTCTCGAGTGCCACGGCGAGAAGTATAAGGGGATGCTGGACGACTGGACCAAGACCATGAAAGTCATGCTGGATGCGGTCAAGGGGAAGCTGACATCAGTGGAGCAGGCCCTGGCGGCGACAGAATCGAGTCATCTCCGATTCGCGATGGCCAAGAAGCTTGGTCGTGACGCCAGGTACAACGTGGAGTTGGTCGAGTTCGGAAAAGGGGTTCACAACGTCTTCTTCGCCGCCGATCTGCTGAAGGTCGCCAACGGCTACCTGGACGAGGCCATGGTCGCCATTAGCAAGCCTCCGGTGAAGTCCGCCGAGGAAACCCTGGTCCGGGGCGGTTATTGCGCTGTCCTGTGCCACAAAAAGGCCGGTGTGGTTCAGTCGGAGACGGTGACGTTCGGGACCGAGGTAATCCCTCACGAGCGCCATGTCACGGACTTCGGGGTCACGTGCACAGTCTGCCACTCTGCCGAGAAGCATCAAGCGGTCACAGCGACCAGGCCCTCCTGTCTCGCCTGCCATCACAGCGAGGGCAATAAAAACGAACGCTGCATAGCCTGCCATAAACTCCAGCAAGAATTTTTCGCCGGCACTCTCGAGGTGGAGGAAGTAGAGACCGTCCCTGGCAACCATGCGGAAGTCACGGATTGTGTGGGATGTCATAATGTGGAGACAAAGCATTCTCGCCAGGCTGTGGCGAAGCAGTGTGTGGAGTGTCATGACGAGACCTACCTCCCTTCGCTTCAGGAGTGGACGAGCGGAGTGGAGCGAGGGTTGAAGGAGATCAGGGGCCTCATGCGGAAGGGCGAAGCCCGCCTCCGCCGGGCGCGAAAAGATCCGAAGGCGGCTGAGGCGCGCCATCTTCTCGATGCGGCCAAAGGCGACGCCGAGTTGGTCGCGAAGGCAGGGGGGGTTCACAATCCCGAGCTCGCCAAGGCGATTCTGGCGAAAGC
>CAZCMC010000003.1:0-27346 GCA_964499665.1 uncultured bacterium
CTCGATCCGTGAGGCCTTGCGAGGCATACAGGTCCGCCAGCGTCTCGGTGGCGAATGGTGAGATCGACGCTCGTAGCCTTAACAGGCTTGCCCGAATCTCTCGGTTGAGTGGGGCGAACTCCAGGGCCTTCTCGTAGTGTCCGATCGTCTCTTCCACCCGCCCCTGGGCTTCGCAGATCTGCCCGAGGTGCATGCGCGCCCGCAGGTTCTCCGGCGATAGCTCAACGACTCGATGAAACTCCTCCTCGGCTTTAACCGAATCACCACTCTCCAGGTAGGCGCGCCCGAGCACCACGCGGGCGCTGACATATGTGGGGCTCGCCTTAAGCTCCTGAAGACAGAGCATGATGGCGTCGTCGAATCGCCCCTGCTCTCGATAGCGATCAGCCGCCCGCGCGACACTGTGCGACGAGCCCTTGACGGGTTGTGTATCTGCCTCACGTCGTGGCATGCTATCGGCCCTGCGCTTCCCCACTACGATGATCTGCCGGCAAAGACCAGTGCCCTCCGCAGTTCACGCCGATCTGAAATAGGCGCCACCGTAACATGGCCGACACCCTTTGTCAAGACGAAATAGATCATGTTATTCTTTATCTTCTTATCGTAAACTATTGATTGTAATATAGTTTTAAATTCAACAGGAGAGGTGGTCGGCAACCCGATCCTCCGGAGAAGAGACCGCAGCCGCTGGAGGTCATCTTCCCCGCACAGGCCGCGCATCACCGAAAGTGCGGTTGCGACCACCATGCCGATGGCCACCGCCTCGCCGTGCAGGAGCCGCCGGTAGCCGGTGGCAGCTTCAATCGCGTGGCCTACCGTATGCCCAAAGTTCAGGATCGCGCGCAGCCCCTCCTCCCGCTCATCCTGCTCGACGACCTTCGCCTTGATCGCACAGGACCGCGCGACGAGGAAGGCCAGTGGTTCCTCCTCACCACGAAGAACCTGGTCGAGGTGCGATTCAATGTATCCGAACAACTCTGAATCGGCGATCATGCCGTACTTGACCACTTCGCTCAGGCCGGCCCGCAATTGGCGTGGGGGCAGCGACTTGAGGGTCTGGATATCCGCGACGACCAGGGATGGCTGGTAAAAGGCGCCGACCAGGTTCTTCCCTTCGCGCAGATTGACTCCCGTCTTTCCACCAACGCTGCTGTCCACCTGAGCCAATAAGGTGGTCGGGACCTGAATCAGTGGGAGCCCACGAAGGTAGGTGGCCGCCGCGTAGCCGGCTAAATCTCCGATCACCCCACCGCCCAGCGCGATCACGGCGGACCGGCGATCCATCCGGTGGCGCACAAAGGCCTGGTAGAGACGCGCCGCCTGCGAGAGCGACTTTGCCCGCTCTCCATTTGGAACCTGCACAAGCGCCACATCGAAGCCCGCCCGAGCCAAGGAAGCTTTGACAACGGCACCATAGAGACGGTGTACCACAGGATTGGTAACGATCACCGCTCGGTGCGTCAGGGGGAGCTCTGCGCACAGCTCTCCGAGTCTCTTCAAGAGCCCGCTGCCAATGACGATTTGGTAACTCCTGTCTCCGAGCGAGACAGGGACAGTGTTCAAAGACCTCATCACCCTGTTTCTCGCGTCCCGACCGGTCTCAAACAAAGGTGCCGTACGATCTGATCGACGACCTCCTCAACATTGGACGTGCTCGTATCAATAGAGAGATCAGCCCTTGCATACGCGGCGGCGCGCATCTCGAGCAATTCACGGATCCTGGCCAAGCGCCCCTGAACCTCCAAGAGGGGACGACGATCATCGGTCCCGATCCGCTGCAGGATGACCCCGGGGTCAGCCCGGAGGCACACGACGACCCCCCCCATCTTGAGATGTTGGACATTCTCGGCGTCGAGCACGGCGCCGCCGCCTGTGGCAATCACACAGTCCAGGCGATGCGCGAGGGTGGCGATCAGCTCCCGCTCCCTCCGCCTAAACCCCGCCTCTCCCTCTGACGCAAAGACTTCTGTGACCTTCAGTCCCGCCTCCTCTTCTATCAGTCGGTCAAGGTCAACAAAGGGCAGCCCGAGCAGCTCCGCGAGACGGGCTCCGACAACGGTTTTCCCTGTTCCCATAAAGCCGGTGAGGACAATCTTCATATCAACGATCTTGAACCGATCGAAGGTACTCTCGATAATTGCGCGTCATCTCGTCCAGGCTGTCCCCTCCGAACTTTTCCCGAAGCGCCCGGGCTATCTCAAAGGCCACCACCGCCTCCCCAATGACCCCGGCTGCCGGAACAGAGCAGATATCCGATCGCTCGATACTCGCCTTGAACGGCTCCTTTGTGAGGAGGTCCACCGATGCCATGGGGGCGTACTGCGTGGCAATCGGCTTCATCGCCCCTCGGACGATAATCGGTTGCCCGTTCGACATCCCGCCCTCCAACCCACCGGCCCGATTCGTCTTCCTCACGAATCGGCCGTCTTCATAGAAGATTTCATCGTGTGTCTCAAATCCGAACCGCTTGGCACCCTCGAACCCCAAGCCGATCTCGACCCCTTTGATCGCCTGGATGCTCATCACCGCCTGGGCCAGGCGGCCGTCCAGTTTACGGTCCCAGTGCACATAGCTGCCAAGACCCACCGGGAGATTGAGCGCCACCACCTCGAACACCCCTCCGAGGGAGGTGCCACGCTTTCTCGCCTCGTCGATCTTTCGCATCATCGCCTCGCCCGCCTCAGCATCCGCACAGCGCACCTCGGAGCCTTCTGCGAGATCTCGGATCTGTGCATATGACAGTCCATCGATCTTGGCCACGATCCCGCCGATCTCCGTGACGTGGCTGAACACCTCGATGTCGAACTCTCGGAGCAACCGTTTGCACACCGCTCCAACGGCGACGCGAGCCGCCGTTTCCCTGGCACTGGCCCGCTCCAACACGTTGCGGATGTCGCGCTGGCCGTACTTCAGGGCGCCGGCCAGATCCGCGTGCCCAGGTCTCGGGCGAGTGACAGGTTCTTTCGGGTCCGCCTCGATCCCCACGGATTTCGAGTCCATGGTTCGTTTCCAGTTTTCCCAGTCGCGATTCGCAATCAGGATGGCGATGGGGCCTCCCATGGTCAGGCCGTGGCGGACACCGCCGACGATATTCACCTCGTCCTTCTCGATCCGCATTCTCCCGCCCCGCCCGTATCCCCGTTGCCTCCTGCCGAGGTCCAGATTGATCTCCTCGGCCACAAGCGAAAGATTGGCCGGGATTCCCTCCAGGATGGCGGTCAACATCGGGCCGTGGGACTCCCCCGCGGTCAGGTAGCGCAACATGTGGATGGAGCTCCGCGATGAAGGTTGCTGCGTTTCTGAGGTGGCAAGATACGCGATTGTTGAAGCAGGTACTCGACGCAATTCTGAGCGAAGCGACCTCGGTCTTTCCATTCCCCGGTGAGCGTCAGATCGAGCGCCACCGCCAAGATGGTCCCGGCGTCAGACCTTCGCTCGGCGATCAGTGGCATGGGACGTCGCCCACCCCCCTGGATCTGCCCCCCACCGGGATCACCACCGCCGACAATTCCTGCTTTGGATGCCTTCCGGTATTGGGCGATTTCCACAGCACCACCGTTCAGGTCGAGCTCGTTGAAGAAGGCCATCGTTGGGATCTCGATACCCTTGAGGATCGGATGTCCAGGTTGCAGGATAAGGGTCGGACCGAATGGGTGCGGCAGCCAGTCGTCTCGCGATGGCAGCAGCGGCAGAAGGTCTGCCAGCTCCGTGCCGGCATATCCCCCGCTGCCATACGATTGCTTCCCGCCGGTGATGAGCATGGCGCCCCCCTGCTCCAGGTAGCCCCGAAGCCCGTCACGCACCCCCTCCGGCAGACTCGCGTAGCTGACGTTTGACAGGACGAGCAGTGAGAAGTCGCTCAGTGGAGCATCTCCCGCTTCCCGCTTGACCACCGCGCCTGCCCGCGACTCTAACTCCGACCATGTGATGTAGGAGTCATCTCCCAGCGATAGAATCATCGGGCCACCCTGCGCCCATAGCTCCCGTGGCATGCCTAATCGGGAGCCCAGAACGATTGTGACCAACGTGGTGAGGAGACGGGCGACCCACGACGTCGATCTCGACGCTCTCTCCACGGATTCCCCCTTTCGCGGAGGATTCTACCCCAACTCCCACAGGGAAAAAAGAAAAAACGCACTCAAGGTGCGCTCCGAACAAGGGAGAAGCAGTTGTATTACAGGATGCGCTGTGGTGTAACAGGGCTTACTTTGAGGGCTGCGCGGTCGGTGCTTGCCCCGCGACTGGCTGCCTCGCTCCCGTCTTCACCTTTCTATAGCAGATCCGCACGCTCGAGTCTGGATCTGCTACACGTTCAACGTGTTTAAGAAATCGCGCTGGCACCGGGAAATCAATCACAGTGCTGTCATTTTGAGGGAGGACGCTTGCATCCTCGACTTCGAATTTTCCCAGGCGTCTGCCTTTCACTCGGACTTCTACGTCAATCCGCGGCTTCCAGGGGGCCTTCGAAAGGTTCGTGACGACCCCAATCAGATTGCTCCCGACGAGCTCGGTTTCGGTCACCGAAAACTCGGCCGATTCACCCGGGCACAGCCCCTCACCTGATCGAGTCTTTGCCTCACCCTCCCGAACAATGTCGGTGACGCCCCGCCGATCGATCTTTGCAAGCTCATCTCGCTTCAGTCCATAGACTGTTGTATCTTTTTCTTGGTAGATTTTCGCGTTGACAAAGCTCTCGTCACGATTCGTGATAACATAATCCTCAAGGGGATGCTCTTCCAGGGGTAACGTCCAGCGGGGAGCGATTTTCTTCCCGAGCCCTTTTGTTCCGTAAATAGCATAGACATTGTCGGCGTCGATCTCACCGAATCTTCCGTCGACCGTGCTCCAGAGAATTGGTCCCTCCGGCTTCCCTTTCGTGCAATCCTCGACGAAGACTGACTCCCTTTCCGCATCAGGCTCCTTTGCGATCTCCTGACGAGCCAGGAAGGTGCACGTATCTGCCATAATATAGTGGCCGCCCTTCAAGTAGATGACATATTCAGCATAGGACGCTGGAGCGACGGCGAGAATGAAGAGCAGCGCCATCAGTGCAGCGGACAACAGCGTCATGTGATCCTTCTTTCCCTTCTCAAAGGCCGCTTTTGGGCGCGCCATCCAAGTCGGCAGCTCCAAAGGCATCCAGCTCATGCGTCTGCTAGTGCCGTTCCAACTTGTTGCGGCTAATCGCCGACAGCAGCCCTGCTAAGAACTATCGCTTTCCCTAGTCTCACCATCTTGGCGTAAATGGTTGGAACGGCACTAGAAACCGAAGTCAAATCTCAAATACTCGCAGAGCGAGGAGACTGACCCATGGCCGAGGTCAATTTGGCTCACCACCTCCTGCTGAAGGATGAGGATCGGAGCCCGCTCCGCCATGGGTAACAGCGGCTGGAGCCGACAGAGGGTTTTGAATTTCCGCGCGAGGCACGGCCGGTCGCTCGGTAGGCAGCCGGACAGACTCGCGTATTCCTGGAGAAGCCCCTCCCGCCGCACTGCGAGGAGCCTCCCGAGAGCCCTTCTCTCGTCCTCAAGGATGCGAAGATATTCAGCCTGCTCAAAACGGATCACTTGCTCAATGACGCCGATGCTCTCTCGCAGGGCTTCGATGCGACCCGAGAGTTTCGCGCGCAGGGAGGCACGTTCTTGGGCGCTTGAACGATCCAGGTCGCGATTAGGGATCTCGCTTGCAGAGCTGTCGAGGAGGCGCAGAAGAACCTCCGACTCGACGTGGCGATCCCTTATGGCGCTTAATTGAGCCTGCTTTTCGGGCTGCGCGGCCCCGAGCCTCAACCTAGCGATCTCTTGTTCGGTCTTTTGGAGCGCATCCCGTAGCCTCAGGAGATCGTCGGGGGTTCCCAGCGCGATCACGCGTAGGGTCTCTTCTCGTATGCCTCTATGCGGGTCCACTGGGGGGTCTCGATCCGCCCCAAAAGATACCCCAGACCACAATGAGACTCCCACTCCCACCGCGAAGACCAGAACCCGATTCCAGTAGCGCCGCTTCAGCCAGTTCATCTCCCTTTCCTCTTTCGTGACACCGCCATCCGAGATCCTCGCCACGTCGAATGAGAATGGCATCAGGCTCTAGGTTCTCGAATCCTGGAGGATTGAAGGGGTAAGAAAAATCAGGAGTTCGACTCGATCGTCGGGTCCAATCGACTGCCGCTTGAAAAGCCAACCCAGGATCGGGATTCGCCCCAGAAAGGGAACCCGATCATCGACGATTTGTTCCGTCGATTGAAGCAGCCCTCCGATGACCACCGTCGAACCGTTCGGGACCAGGATGTTGGTCGTCGCCTTGCGGGTGTTGATGGGAAAGGCAAATCCGCCCGAGAAGTCGATTCGATCCCCCGCGAAGGAGCGTTCCGCCTCGACTTTCATCGAAACCCGGCCGTCTGGTGTGATGTGCGGCTTGACCTTGAGTTTGATAAACGCATCCTGGAATGAGACAACCGTCCTGCCCGAGCTATCGATCGTGGTGAAGGGGACCTGGGTGCCCTGCTTAATCTCCGCCTCTTCATTGTCTTGGGTCGCAATTCTCGGGGACGATAAGGTCCTGAGTCTCCCCTCACGCTCCGCTGCGGAAAGCTGTAATCCTACGAGGTACCGATTCGCGAGGCTGCCGATTGTGGCCCCAAGCACGAACGGGTTGGCCCCCGCCGCGATGGCTGGGAGGTTCAAGGCAAGCGGGACGGGCCCGACGAACGGAATGGGGTTTCCCCCATCAGGAAATGGGTTGGGGACCGTCGGCACGAGTGGCGGGAATCGAATCACCCCGGGAGAACCGCTTCCGCCGAAGGTCGTCACGCCCGTACTGCTTCCCGTAGACGTGGGAATCCCCGCCCCACCCCATTGCACGCCGAGGCTCTGGGAAAAAGTGCGGGATGCCTCCACGATCCTCGCCTCGATCAGGACCTGGGGCGTCGGGATGTCGATCTGCTTCAAGAACGTTTCCATCCTCTCGACAGCCTGAGGCAGGTCCTTCACGATGATCCTACTCGATCGTTCATCGACCACCACGCTCCCCTGGGGAGTCTTGAGCGAGGCCAAGTGTGTCTTGAGATCTGCAGCCTTCGCGTAGTTAAACGGCAGCAGCTTGGTCACGAATGGATCTTTCGGCGGGGCATCGAGTTCTTTCGCGATCGCCGCCATTTTGAGGCAGGCGGATTGAACATCATTCACGATCAGGGTATTGGTGCGTTCGTCCAGTTCAACGCTTCCCTTCCGAGTCTTAAGCGGGTCCAGATGTTTCTTGACTTCAGAGGCTTTCGTATGCGCCAATTGAATCAGCTTCGTGCACTTGGGCTCCTCCGCATATAATCGCTCCTCTTCCTCGGCCTTTCTCCTCGCCTCCTCTGCCTTTTTTCTCTCCTCTTCGGTCCTCCACTTCGCCTCCTCGACCTTCCGCTTCTCTTCCTCTATTCGCAAATCCTTGAGCTTCGCTTCTTGGTCGAGCTTCAGTCTACTCTCCTCCACCCGTTGAATATCCTTGACCCGCTCCTCCTTCGCCTTCTGGATATCCGCCTTCAAACCCACGTAAATCACATTTCCGTCCTGCTCATAACTCAACTTCTTGGTGCGGAGGATGAGATCCAGCGCCTGACGCCACTCCACGTTAGTCAGGCGAATTGTGATATCTCGGTCCTTTCGCTCCTTGAGTTCATGCGCCGCCACCATGTTCAACCCGCTGACCTCGGAGATTAAGCGTAAAAGATCATCGAGATCAGCGCCCTTGAAATCCAACGACAGCCGATTGTTGCTCAGAGGGGCCTTCGGCATGGTTGGAGGAGCCGGAGCGATTGGCCGCTCGGGAGGAGCAGCAGACAGAGGAGGGAGGTCCACCATCTTCGGCGCCTCTCTCAATGGCGCAGGTCTTGGCTCTGGCCTTGACCGCCTGGCCAAAGCAGGGGGTGACGGCTTTTTTCGGAGCGGCGGCTGCACCTTCGGCGCCGCCTCCTTCTTGGGCGCCTCCGCCATAGTGGACGGAACAGGCTCCTGAGCCCCTTCGCCGATGGAGACCTGCAAGCCCGCATCGACGCGGTCAGTTTTGAAAGGCAGCGGCTGCCCGAGATCGAAGACCAGGCGCACGACCGGGACCGGGTGTTCCCGGTACTGGGTCGTCCGGATCTTCAGGATCGGGGAGCCGGCGGGCAGGGTGACCGGTTGGGGAATCGCATGTCGGGCACGCGGGAGGTCGATCACCAGGCGGGGCGGGTTGGGGAGCGCGAACGACTCGTAGTCAGTCAGGGGACCATCCGCCGTCACGAGGATGGTCGCCCCTGCGGGCCCGCGCCCCTGCACCTGGAGGCCGGTCACCTCGACCATCCGCGCCCCGAGTGGGGCTGCCGGTCTGAGAGGAGCCTTTGCAGGTTCCTGCTCTCCTCTGTCCTCCGTCCCGGAGGGAGCTTCTGCGGTCTCACGTTCTTCGCCTCGGATCGGCTGTGCAAAGGTTTCCGCGGTCTCTGGGGCTGCCTTTTGGGCTGCTGATGTGACATCCTCCGCGGGATTCGCCTCCTCCGTCTTCGCCACCCCCAACCCAGGTGCAGGAACCATCGATTCTACCGATTGCGCCGTCCCCTCGCGAGCTGAGGGAGCTATCCAGACGCTGGTCGGAGGCTCCGTCGGCCTCGGCGCTTCCGCGGATGTGTCCTCCTTTGCCGACTCACCCTGTTTCGACCCCGTGACAGGCGACACCTCCTTCGAAGCCTCTTCGCTGACCAGGATCTGCATCTGGTTGCCGGTGAGCTCCAGTCGGTACGGTAACGACTGCCCGAGATCGAAGACCAGGCGCACGACCGGGACCGGGTGTTCCCGGTACTGGGTCGTCCGGATCTTCAGGATCGGGGAGCCGGCGGGCAGGGTGACCGGTTGGGGAATCGCATGTCGGGCACGCGGGAGGTCGATCACCAGGCGGGGCGGGTTGGGGAGCGCGAACGACTCGTAGTCGGTCAGGGGACCATCGGCCGTCACGAGGATGCTCGCCCCGGTGGGCCCGCGCCCCTGCACCTGGAGGCCGGTCACCTCGACCATCCGCGCCTCCAGAGGAGTTGCCGGACCCGGGGGAGCGGTCATCGCCTCCTGGGCCAGCACAGGTTGTCCAGGTTCCTTTTCCACCTCTTTCGCACGCATCCGTTCCGCCAGAATGGAGGGCGGTTGATCCTGGGGGAATTTCTTCAAGGCTTCCCGTTCAGTCGGGCGATCGCTCGCGCACGACGCGCACAGCAGCATCAGCACGATCGCTCCGATCGAGGCATATCGTTCAGTGATATGCATTGTCTCTCGCCCCATCCTGTCCCTAGAGACCGATGTGCTTCTGCACACGGCGGGTGAGCGGCTTCCCTTCGCGAGACTTCGTCTCGACCTCAAAGATCACACTGTCCTTTGTGATCTTGAGGACCCTAGCTGAGTCAACCACGTCATTTTCCCGGATGACGAACCCCGTCCCTGTTGGCGACTCCGACTCGACTAATGCATAATGCGAGCGAGGACCCTGGACAATACCCGTCACCTTGAGATTGACCTCGGGCCCTTTCTGCGGAGCTGCCACTCGAGGCTGCAGAAACGGATCACGTCGCCCCTTCGATTGATACACAACAGGCGGAGGCGTCTGCTCCGGTGGAAGGGTGGGAAGTGCAAGAGGGGGGCCGGCCTGGGCCCGCGCAGGGTTTGAGGTTGGCGGAGTGGCAGCTCTCTTATACCTATAGATTGAGAAAAGCGTCAGCGCCAGGACAAGCACTGAGCCGAGCGCCCGTATCAGCACGCGAAGGGAAACTACCTTAAGTGCCTGTTTTAGCAGGCTCACCGCTTTTCGCTCCCCTACTACCCGTGTAGGTATAGGTCACGACGCCGAACTCGGCCTCGATGTTTGCGCTGGCCTTCTGGTCTTTGCCTGCGGGCCGGATGGTCAGGTCGGCGACATTTACAATCCTCTCCATCCTGCCGAGTCGCTCAAAGAGCGTTCCGAGGTTATGGTACACCCCGATCACCTTCAGTTGAACCGGTACCTCCGTGTAGAACTCTTTTGCCACTGGATTGCCCGGTCTGAACAATGAGACAACCAGGTCTGTCTCCCGACCCAGCCTTGCAACACGAGTCAGCAAGTTGGGGATCTCTTTCTCCTGCGGAAGTTGAAGTACTGCCCGAGAGAGCCGCGCCTCCAAGAGCTTCAGCTCATGTTCCAGAACCGGTCGTTGACTGGCAATGCGTCGTGTCCGTTCCGCCTCCGCTTGCAATCGGAAATACTCAGCGCGCGCTTGGTCCAGCTCGGTCCAATTCGCCCTGAGAAAGAATTGCCAATAGCCGGCGGCCACCAGGATGACAAGGAGGACACCGAGGGCAATCCTCAGCCTGAGCGGGACATTGGCGATGTAGGCCGATAGGTTTATTGAGGGGAGCTTCGCCATCTTGCGCCTAGCCCGGCAATCCTGCGACGATCTCGAACCGCTCGACTGGTTTGTTCTCGTGGATCTGGCGCTCGATCACACTTAGCTCAACACTGACGATCCGTGGCTTCAGTCGCTCCAGCGCAAGCATCAGATTCGCCACGGCGAAGTGGGAGGAGGCGTACCCCTGAAGCACGAGCCTACCGGACACCTTGGCGATTCCTACTAGCCAGACATCATCAGGCACCGCCTGGCTGATCCCATCGAGGAGGCGCACTGCGCTCCCCTGAGCGCTGACCAGGCGCTGAATGAGCGTCAACCGTTCCTGGAGCAGCTTCTTGTCACGTTCGTACTGCTCGATCAGTTGGACGATCTGCTTGTTCCGCGCGATTTCGCTCCGAGTGCTTGCGCTATCGGCCCTGAGCCGCTCCATCTCCCCCTTCAAGGAGCGCCAATACGCCCACATTCCAAATGCGACAAGGAGTACCACGGTGACGATCGCCGCCTGTGGCACCTTCACCTTGATTTTTCTTCGTCGCTCTTCCCTGGGAAGGAGGTTGATCTTGATCATCAGGCACCATCCTCAGGCTCGCGAAGAGCCAATCCCACGCCTACCGCCATCTGGGGAGCAATGAAGGCCAGGTATTCGGGGTCAAACTTCTTGGGGTCCGCGGTGACATCGCGAAGCGGGTTAGCGATTTCAACAGGTAGTTCGAGGGCATGGGACAGGTAGGACGGCAAATCCGGCAACCGGGCGCACCCGCCGCTCAACACGACGCGGTCGATGGCGTCGTCCTGCATCGAGGAGCGATAAAACTCACACGAGCGCCGGATCTCCCCGGCCAACTCGCCGTTGACCATCTCGAACACAGGCCGAGCCTCTGCGACGTCATGCCCCTGGACGGCCCCCCCCATCTTCACTGTCTCCGCTTGATCGTAACTCAGGCCCAGGCCCTTCTGCAACGACTCGGTGTATCGGTTTCCCGCCAGCGCGCTGTCCCTTGTGAACTCCGAACATCCTCCTCGGATGACATTGATAGTGGTGATGGCCGCCCCGATGTTCACGAGGGCCACCACTTCATCGGGCCTCACCTGTTCCGACATCTCGAAGGCGTTCTCCACGGCGAAGGCATCCACGTCAACCACTGCGGCCCTCAGACCAGCCGCAGAGATCACCGCGAGGTATTGATTCACGATGTCCTTCTTCACCGCCACGAGCAGGACATCCATCTCCCCCTTGCCGTTGTCCCCCGATCCGAGGATTTGAAAGTCAAGATTCACATCCTCGATCGAATACGGGATGTGCTGCTCTGCCTCCCAGGCAATCCCCTCCCGAAGCTCATCGGGCTTCATTTCCGGGACCGCGATCTTCTTCACGATCACAGAGTGGCCGGAGACTGAAACCGCCACATCCTTCAAGCCGATCTTGTTCTCCGCAAAGATCTGCCTGATGGCATTGGTGACGGCGTCTGCATCCATGATCAGCCCATCCACGATCGTGTCCGGAAGGAGAGGGGCGATGCCAAGCTCGACCAACCGATATCTCTTTCGTGACCGCTGAAGCTGGACGGCCTTGACGGAACTGGTCCCGATGTCCAACCCGACCAATCCTTTAGGGGGCGACAACCAGGAAAACATTACCGTTTCCTATTCCTAGGTAGTATTAGCCACAAATCAACACATTTTCCTACGTTTCATACGCCCATCGGGAGGGGTTGTCAAGCGAAAAATACAAAAACCCCCGTAAAGATAGGGGGTTAACGAGTTTGTTTCCGGTGTGATGGGGCAGCGTTCAGAAGGGAACGCTACTGTTCAGCATAACACGGCTTACTGTTCATGCCAGGTCCCCTTGACGACCTCGAACGGAAAGATCTGTGGCAAGCCGTCAAGGACGCACTTACTATACTTGATTTGCGGGGTTCCCGCAGTTATATCAACCTCAACGGTGCTGCTGGATCCCCACCCGTAGATCGCTCCGATGATTGTGACATTGCCGTTGATCTTGTTAATGCTATCGGCGACGACCACCCCTGTGAACGTCCCGCCGTTCCAGTTGCCCAGGTTGGCCGTATTGGTCGCATTGTGAACGATGAGGATGCCGCTGCTGAGGTCCGGTGGTTGCGCGTAATTCCCATTGACATAAACGATTCCGTGGAATGGGGGGCCATTCTCAGGCGGTCCCGTCGAGACCTTAATGGATTCTAGGTAGGCATTAAAAGCGTCGATCTCTGCCAGCCTCGCTTGTGTCGGTGGTGGTGAAGTGTCGTTCTTATAAGGATGACCTAGAAGAAGTTCGCCGATTGTGCTCGGGAAGGCTTCACGGATCCTTCCACAGCTACCAATACCAATTCCGGTCCCCTCTGCGCACACTAGGTTCGAGTCGTGATTGACCACGATGTCAGGCTGGGTTTCGTTGGGGGGAGGCTTGGGCGCAGCAGCCACCGCCGGCTTGTTGTCGGGATTGGTCGGGTTAAGATCAAATCCATTGCATTTATAGTCCCGGCCATCGACGACCGCCGTCGCCGAGGTCACCTCAACGTCCGAATTGGCCGTGAGCGGGGCATCGGGCTTCGGGTTGACGTTGAACCGCCGGATCATGGTGGAGAGAACCTTTTGGGAATTCTTCGCTGTGCCGATAGAGGTGACCTTGTACATTGGATTGTTCGGTACGGCGTCAGCAGCGCACGGGACAGCGGCACCAGCGAGAGGCAGTGCGTTGCCGAACTGATCGACATACTGCCAGCACCCTCCGACGAACCCAACGACAGATGCGATCGTTACGGTGTATGATCGGGCGTCAGAGACGGTATTGGTAATATTGGCGTTGGCCAGTGCATTTCCCATCTTATGGGAATAGGTGGCGCTTTCACAGTATGCACTAGTGTCCCCTGCAGCGCAGAATCTCAACGTTCGGCCAGCGTTATCGAGGTCCCCGGGAGGCGTACCGGGGTTTCCCCCGAAGTAGTTGCCATAGCCCGTCGCACTGTTACCAGAATAGGTCCATGAGCAAACGGGTAACGAAAAAGGATTGTAGTTCCAATTGTTCGAGATTCCAGAAGAGAGGCTCGGGATATTGACGACTCCGTCGACTACTTTTCCGATCACTACCGGATCCGCTGTGGCCGTGCACGCGGTGCTCTCGTTGGGAAGCGTGGCCGGCAAACGCATCCGATACATCGCCTCCTGGATGCCGGCTTCAGCGGCGAACAGGGCTTTTTTCAAGTCGGATTCATTCGATCCGATCTGACTCTCGGTCAGCGAAAGCCCCATCAGTGTGATTCCCAGGAGGGACAGCAGTGCCAAAATCAAGAGAGCGATGGCAACCGCCATCCCCCCCTGATTGGCCAGCCGACGCGGTGGCCTCATCTCGTATGCGGCGATGACCAGCACCTTATAGATTCCTCAGCGTGACGTCAGTGGAGAGGGTATAGGCGCGGGGTGTATATCCTCTCACATTTTCCTCGCCCGTAATAGAGATCTTGATCCGCCTGACATCGGCCGGAGTTGCCGCGGCGCCACCCGCACTGTTGTAATAGGTGATGGTCATCGTCTTGACGCACTGGGCCACATCAAATTTATCCGTTGGTGCTGGGGTGGCGGGGTTCCAGTTCGCCCCGTCCCACGCTTGAAGGCTGCGGGTAATCTTTCCCATCGTGTCAGCGTCGCTCACATCGCAGGGTTTTGTCGTATCCGTCGGCGCGTCAAAGGTATAGATGACCTGGTCGACACAGTTGTCTCTATCGAGATCGGCTCGAAATGTAAGAGGATTGAACGCGGTAACAGCACCCACCGGAGGGGGCGAACAGCCTGCTTTGGAGGGGGCATACCCTGCCATCCGCAGCTCACGGGCCATACTCTCGAGGGCGACGCGAACATTCTCCTGCACATCCGACTTGGCCGCCCCTGACGCATAATCGCGCTGGCTGATGTCTAGAATCATGAGGATCGCCAGGAGGACGACGACAAAGACGGCTGAGCCGATGAGCATCTCTATGAGGGAAAATCCCCTCGCACAACTCATCGAGTTGCGAAATCTGCCATTGACACGCGTATTCTGTTTCATCGTGTGAAGAGCGTCTCCTTATCGACAGAACCGGGACGATTTTGGGCGGCCCAAGTCACCGTTACCCGGACCTTTTTGAGATCCGCGGTAAGCGGCGCCGTGCCCACATTGGTGGTAAGGGTACAGGTTCGCGTAAACGTGATAGTTGGCACAAGGGGGTCGGCGAGTATTACAGGGGTGATTGAGCAATTGGTGGCGTCTATAGCATTGAACCCCTGGCCCAGTGTTGTATCGGCAGCGATTGCTTTCAATTGCTCAATCTTCTGCTGGGCATAGGCGACAGCCGTCGTCGTTCTTCCCCCGTAGGTAATATTCGAATAGCCCGTCGGAAAAAGGTTGGAGACAGCCAGAAACGCAAGCCCGATCAATGCCGCGGCAAAGAAGGCTTCGATGATCGAAAACCCGTCTTGTACGACGATGCTTCGCTCGCTCTGGTGTGTCATGGCATCTTCACATTGCCGGCTGGATTAACCTGAATGACCTTTGTCGCGGAGTCATCGGCGAGCGTGATGTTTACCGATCGGACTATATTAGATGAGTCCACGGAGGCGCCTATTGCATTGAATATGGGGCCGGCGATGGGATCTCCGTTTCCCACGCTTTGTATTGTCACGCCGATAAACTGCGTCGAGAGATCTTGCCAATTCGTGATGTTGGTCGGTGAAGACCATGTCGTGTCATTACCGCTTTTTTCCATCCGATAGGTGTTGCCGAGCGTGTGAACCCCGTACAGACCGCCCTTAGAGACGGCGAGCGAACGAGCAGAGCGGATGTCGCTCGCAAGCTGCCGCACAGCGCCGCTAAGTCGAGCGTTCTTGAAGGTTGCCGCGAAGATCGGCAGCGACACTGTAGCCAATATAGCAAGCATGGTCACTACGACGAGCAGTTCCGCCGCCGAGAACCCGTCGCGACCTCGATTTTGGGAGATCTGTGATGCTTGATGAAACTCCAGACAGTTACGAGTCATTGGTTCAATCAGCTCGATGCCTCTTGGTCGTGTCGCAAGCTTATTGCAAGCTTGATGCCATAGGCCAATCTTGGGGGCCTAACCACGGCAACGATTCAAACAAGACAGAGGTCTGTTCGAGAGTCGATAGTTTGTCGGGTGGATCAGGCGGTCGAATGCGATGAGCGAGACGGATGCTGGACTATTGAGAGGCGGGGATTTCTTGCCAGGTCCGGAGGCGCGCGCTGAGCAGACGTCCCGCGTCCCGCAGGGCCTCGTGGCTGAAGTGCAGTTGGGCACGATCCCTTATTGCAAAGCCGGCGCGACCGGCGTGGCTGGTTGTCCGGTTCGCGATAACAACCGAGCCGATGATGATTGAATCTCCCTCCAACGTGAGACGGCTGCCGTCGCCGACCAGAAGCACAGCCCCGTCAAACCGATATGACCCACGGAGTGTGAGCTCTCCCGTGACTACCAGGACCCCAGACCCATGCCCGCTCCCCTCAAGAATCACATTTCCGGCCGTGTCGAGACCTTGATTCGAATCGGCGGATGGATCACCGGTGACGAGGGTGACCTGCCCGCTCCCGTCGATCCGACGAAGGTCTTCATATATCGTCCCAGGGTTGACGAACACGCGATCGGCCTGTCGCGCCAACTGAAGCTTGAGTCTCTGTAACGTGTCGCTCGTCGGCGCATTCGCCACCACTTCGACGCTCGGTGTCGCTCCCGCCCCAAGAATCCTGCCCTGCTGTCCCGCCGTGAGGGTTCCAAGGACTGCGGAAGCCGCCTCCGACGAAACGAGGGCGAAGGCAGGACGCGCAGGCGAAGGACCGGCGCCGCCATCCAGGTTGCGGTCAAATCCGCTCACCAGAAACGACTCTCCGTCAAAGAGCGGATCGACGGTGGAGTTCACAAGAGTCAGTGGAGCCGGCGGACTCAGGATCGGCGGAACCTCCACCACCGCCCTGACCACCCGCAGTGATCCTTGGAAGGAGCCGGTCCCGGTGATGACCACGAGCCCATCGGTATCGCACGTGGTGCTTCCACAGACCGCTGTCCCGCCATCTTGTGGGAGCCCTCCAATGCTTGCCACGTTATTGGTCACAGTTGCCCGATACGTCCCTGAGGCCGGGGACGTTCCATTGACCCACTCACCAAGCAGAAGATTGTTCACAAGGACATCGTTCATTGAAAACGCAGGCAACAGCCGCCGGGTTCGTTCGATCGCCGCCTCTGCCAGATAGAGAGCCTGCGCCCCACTTCGGTCGTTCGACCCGATCTGTCGCTCGCTTGAAGCGATGGTCAGCAAGGCCGAGCCCAAGAGCAAGAGGAACCCTGTCAGCAAGAGGACCAGGACCAGCACGGCCCCGCCCTCTTGCGAGCAGAGACTATGCCTCGGAACAGTATCCTCCCACAGCGTCGATCGTTTTCTCAGCAATAAAGCGCTCATGTGCACCTACAATCCTCGATTCCGCAACTGAACCTCAGAAACCAGGCGGAAAGGTTCGGAAAGGATGTGGCCGGGTGGCGCGAGGGCCGTAATATTGATGCCGACTCGCCGGATCTCCCCAAGCCTTGCCGCAAGTTCGTCTGGCGGGATCGCGCTGCCGCCGGCGCCGTAATACGTGAATTCAAGTGCCATGACCCCCTCGGCGAGTGGTTGGCCGCCGTTGGTTCCGGACCAGCCGCCAGCCCATGTAGACCACTGCTGTCGCCGAAGAACCGGTGGGCTGGCCGAGGTGTCCAGCCGGTACTCAACCTTCTTGCTGGTGCCGTCGCCGTTCGCATCTCCGATGAACGCGATCCGATTGACACTTGCGGTCTGTATCGGACCCGGAACCGGAAGCCCAGAGATCAGCCCAGAGGGATCGAGGCCGGCGGCCCTGAGCTCCCGAACGATCCTGGCCATTCCGATCCTGGCGCTCTGCTGGAGGTCGGCGCGCCGCTCACCTCTGCTATACGCGCCGTGCATCGTCTCAAGTATGATGAACGCACAGATCAAGACAGGTCCGATAAGAGTTGACGCAATCAGGACTTCGGAAGATGTGAAGCCAGGCTCTGTCTTGATGGGGAGAACGCCGGACACAATCGCCCTCTCACTACTGGCTGAGAACAGTTGTGAGCTGAACCGTTCGCTCTGTGGGAGTTGCCGGCCAACCCACCGTCACCGTCAGCGACAACAACCCCCGATCGATCGACGTGACCTCGATGCGACCCCAGCTCTGATGCATATCCCCGCCAAGGGCCGCCGAAGCGATATCGTCTCGCCAGCGTTGGAATGATGATCCTCCATTGAACGGCGGCGTTTCATCGAGGTCGTCAGTTGGAAGAGAACCGCTTTGTCTGGTATCCGCTTGATGGTATCGAGGCAGGGCCTGGAGTCTTTCATCTCGTAGCAGCTCGATCATTCGCTGCGCGAGGGCAGTCGCCTTTGTCAGGTCACCTCCAACCCGCAGGTGCTGATGAGCGACAGGAAACATCCCGACGACCCCCATCATCGCGACCGAGAAGATCGCCATGGCGATCACTACCT
Organism: uncultured bacterium; assembly: GCA_964499665.1. Taxonomy (GTDB): domain Bacteria; phylum Methylomirabilota; class Methylomirabilia; order Methylomirabilales; family Methylomirabilaceae; genus Methylomirabilis. Next base: position 17,928 of record CAZCMC010000003.1, read on the forward strand.
CCACGAGCGTCAGCCCCTGACTGTTGATGAACGCAAATGACTCGCGCCGAATCCTCATGGGCATGAACCTTTACACACCGTGACCTTGCCCGTGAAGTGTGTGCGAACCTGAAAGCTGCTTGCCCCGCTGGCGAGGGTGACCGTTCCCCCGGCCGCCTCCCCGGTCTCGGCGAAGGTGATGGTGGCATTCGAGGTCACCTGGACCCCATCGCTCGGCGGCCGTACCGCCGCCTCGATTTCCCATCCAGAGCCTTCATCCTTCTGGATCACGTAGCCGTCGGCCGGCACCGCTGCACCGCAAGCGATGAAGCAGATCCTGCGACGACGGTTCGTGCTCACCGCCTTCTGCCGGGCGAGGCGAAGGTCACCCGCGACCTGCCAGGCGGCGCTCCGCAATCGGTAACCTTCAATCGTGCCAGTTAACAAAGGAAGGGAAATGGCCGACACCACGGCGATGAGACCCACAGCGACGAGCATCTCACCGAGTGTGAAGGCGCGGGCGAAGCGGGCTCCTTTCCACTCTGCGACTCCTCGGCACCGTTCCATCTTTCCTCTTGTCACGGCTCCCTCTCCTCAGGCTGTGCTTTTCGTGAGGTTTGCTCGGATGTTAACGAGGGAGAAGAGCACGCACTATGCCAAGGGGCTGATTGAGTGAAAGATGATAGGGAAGGAGGCGCGGAGACCCCTCTTTATGAGAGGTTAGCTGCCACTGGGAAGAAGCTCCGGTTAATTGGCACCCAGTCTTTAATGATGCCCACGGGATACGGCGCGTATACGTTTGGAGACGCTCGGAGAGGAAACTGAAGGACGGGAGGAGGGGTGGAGATCAGAGAAGGCCTGTCAGGCGGAGCGTGTCTAAATCAGAGGGCCAAGAACGAGTACTCTTTGCCTTGTTCCAAAATGGCGACCGGAGGGTCCGAAAGTTCGGCAAGCTCCCGCACCAGGTCGGAAATGAACTGCGGCTTAAGATGCTGGGCATAGATCGGGGCGTCGGCCGTAAGCTTCGTCAACTCGGCGCGGAGGGTCTGGGGTGTCAGGTGCCCGCTCGCGTCGGCCAGATCCTGAAGCCGGTTAGGATAGGATGTCTCGACAATGATCGCCTGAAGGCGGGACGCCGCATTGGCAACCTTCCACAGCTCCTCCGTCGGCCCGCTGTCCCCCTGAAAAAGGATGGAGGCTTCGCCATCGGAGACCAAATACCCTGTCGCCTCGACCGTGTGGTTGACCCGGACCGCCATGACCTCATACCTGCCGATCCGCTGTGGCTGCCCTTCCCGAATCTCATGAAACGAGAGGATGGGATTCCGTGCAGAAGGGATCGTTGAGAAGTCTGGCCAGATGATGTCATTAAATACGTGTGTCCTCAGGTGGCGAATCACGGGGGCGATGCTCCAGACCTCGATCGGTTTCGTCCTCACCGTAGAGAGGTTATCAGCCAGGAAGGCGAGGGCGGCAATGTGATCGAGGTGGGAATGGCTGACCAACACCTGATCGATCGCCGCCTGTGAGTCAAGTGGAAGGGCGGCGGTGACTGAGCCTGCGTCGAGGAGGAGACGGCCGTCAACGAGAAGGCTGGTTTGATGGCACCCAGGCGCCTCGCCACCGTAGCAGCCCAGTGCATGTAGCCTCATCAATGGCTCCTTGTTCCTGCCTTATTCGCAGGTCTCAGTGGATGATTCGCGTTGCGCAGGCCGCCGCCTCCAACAGCAGCGGCCGGTTGGGCGTGCATCTCACCCGTCACTGACCGCGATGCGCCTCTGCCTGGCTCGTTCTCGTTGCTGCCTTCAACGAGGCGACGAAGTCGCCGGCGCACTTCACGAGGACTTCTCTTCCGCCGCCTGGCTCAAGGAGGGACACAATTGCGCTTCCCACAATCACCCCATCGGCCACCCCGGCCACCATCCGCACCTGTGCCGGGTTGGAGATACCGAACCCCACCGCAAGCGGCTTGTCGGTCTCAGCCCGGATCATCCTGACGGTCGCCTCAAGGTCATCGCTGAGGCGGGAACGGGCTCCTGTCACGCCACGCAGTGAGACGTAATAGATGAACCCTCTCGAGGCGGCCGCGATCTTTTGGACCCGTTCGCGTGAGCTGGTGGGAGCGAGCAGGAAGACCGTATGAAGGTCATGAGGGGCAGTCGCCTCGATCAGCTCGGCCGCCTCTTCGGGCGGAAGGTCCGGCACGATAAGCCCATCGACCCCTGCCGCTGCGGCCTCCTTCGCGAAGCGGCCGAACCCGAAGTGAAAGATCGGGTTCGCGTAACTCATCAGGAGAAGCGGCAGGCCACAGTCCACTCGAATGGCGTGCACCATCTCGAGAATCCGAGCCAGCGTCGTCCCGCCTCGCAGGGCGCGTTGGGATGCCCGCTGGATGGTCACGCCGTCGGCCAGCGGATCGGAGAACGGGACGCCAATCTCCACAAGGTCCGCCCCTCGCCGCTCGAATTCAAGAATCAGCGCCTGGGTTGTGGCGAGATCGGGATCGCCGGCGGTCAGGTACGGTATCAGGGCGCACTCCCCTGCCCCTTTGAGACGGTGGAAACGCTCGTCGATCCGGTTCATCCCTCACCGACCTGGGACAACCCCTCGGAACGGCCAAGGAGTTTTGCCGCAACCTCTACATCCTTGTCGCCGCGACCCGAGAGATTGATCACCACGATCTGGTCCCTTTCAAGCGTCGGCGCCAGCTTCTTGACATGCGCGACCGCGTGCGCGCTCTCCAGGGCTGGAATCAGTCCCTCGAGCTCGCTGAGAAGCTGAAATGCCTCCAGCGCCTCGGCATCGGTGGCTGACACGTAGTCGATCCGGCCCAGGTCCCGGTAGTAGCTGTGTTCAGGGCCCACGCTCGGATAATCGAGTCCGGCGGACACCGAATGCGTCGTTTGGATCTGGCCGTCCCCATCCTGCAGGACGAAGCTCATCGTGCCGTGGAGGATGCCCAACTCTCCGGTCGCGAACCGAGCGGCGTGGCGGCCGCTGGCGATCCCTAGGCCGCCGGCCTCCACTCCGATCATCCGGACAGAACGCTCCTCGAGAAAGTCAAAGAAGAGGCCGAGCGAGTTGCTGCCACCCCCAACGCACGCCACGAGGTAGTCCGGGAGCCGCCCCGCCGATTTCAGTATCTGCTTCCTCGTTTCGCGGCCGATCACCGCCTGAAAATCCCGAACCATCATCGGGTAAGGATGGGCACCCAGGACCGATCCCAGGATATAATGTGTGGTGTCGATGTTCGTGACCCAGTCGCGCATCGCCTCGTTGATGGCGTCCTTCAAGGTCCGGCTTCCTGCCTCAACGGGAACCACCTTTGCGCCGAGGAGCCGCATACGGACGACGTTCAGGGCTTGTCGCCGCATGTCCTCGGTGCCCATGAAGACCTCACAGGCCATCCCGAACCGGGCGGCGACTGTTGCCGCGGCAACCCCATGCTGTCCCGCTCCCGTCTCGGCGATGACCCTCGGCTTTCCCATGCGGCGAGTGAGGAGGATCTGACCCAGGGTATTATTGATCTTGTGGGCGCCGGTGTGACAGAGATCCTCACGCTTGAGGTAGATCCGCGCCCCTCCGAGATGCTCGGTCAGTCGCTCAGCGAAATAGAGGGGTGTGGGACGCCCCACGTAATCGCGGAGATAGCCCTGCATCTCGGACTCGAATGTCGGATCGGCCTTGGCCTTGAGGTAGACCTGTTCCAACTCTTCGAGCGCCGCCATCAGGGTCTCGGGAACAAATTTTCCCCCGTACCTCCCGAAGTGTCCGCTGGCATCGGGGATGGCCCCCCGATGCGCCGGGTCAGCGCGCTCCTGCTTTCTTAGCTTGGTCAATGAACTCCCGCACCTTTCGATGATCTTTCCGGCCGGGTGAGGACTCGACCCCGCTGCAGACATCGACGGCGTAGGGCCTGACCTGTACCACCGCCCTGGCGACCGTCTCAGGCGTCAGCCCGCCGGAAAGAATGATCCGAGACTCGCGCGCGGCTCGGGCCGCGATCTCCCACGGGAAGGTCTTTCCCGTCCCGCCAGGCCGGTCGGGGACGTAGGTGTCAAGGAGAAAGGCCCTCGCCCGCTTGTATTGGTGGAGCCCTGCCAGGTCCCCTTCGCCCTGAACCCGGATCGCTTTCACGTAGGGGAGTCGTAGACGCGCGCACTCTCCTGGGGGCTCGCTTCCGTGAAGTTGCGCCAGGGAGATTCCAGATGCGGTCGCGATCTCCTCGATCTGTTCAGCGGTCCGGTCGATGAAGACCCCCACGGTGGCAACGAATGGCGGCATCTCTATCGTGATGGCGGCGGCCTCCTTCGGCTCGATCCAGCGCGGTGTGCCCTCCACGAAGATGAAGCCAAGGGCATCCGCCCCGGCCTCCACTGCGGCCCACGCGTCCTCGCGGGACGTGATCCCGCAGATCTTGACCCGTGTCATCCCGTCGCCCCCCGCAACAACTCCTGAAGCTTCCCGCCGGGGTCCGTGCTCTTCAGCAGCGCTTCCCCGACGAGGATCGCATCCACTCCCGCCTCTGACAAACGCCGCACCTCCTCCGGTCGGCTGATGCCGCTCTCACTCACGACCACCGCCTCTGCCGGAATATGCGGAAGGAGGGTGAACGTCGTCTCCAGGCTGGTTTCAAGGGTGGCAAGGTCGCGATTGTTGATCCCTATCAGCGTGGCCCCCGCCTTTCGCGCGACGTCGAGCTCTGCCAAGGTGTGGACCTCCACCAGCGGGTGCAGTGAGAGCGATGTGGCCAGGGAATGCAGGTCCAGGAGTTGGAACGGATCGAGGGCCGCGGCGATGAGTAACACGGCATCCGCGCCGTGCACTCGGCTCTCGTAGATCTGGTAGGGCTCGACGATGAACTCCTTTCGTAGCAGCGGAAGATCGACAGCGCCCTTCGCTGTCGCCAGATCCTTCAGGCTTCCCCTGAAGAACGGGCCGTCCGTCAGGACCGAGATGGCGCAGGCCCCCGCCGCCCGGTAGGTAGCCGCCATCTGGGCCACATCAAGGGGATCGCGGATCGTCCCGTGTGATGGAGATGCCCGCTTGATCTCGGCGATCACTCTGAGCGGCGAGACACGCGTCGCCCCCTTTCGCGCCCGCGCGACGGCCCCGATAAAATCGAGTGGAGGAGGCGAGTCCAGCGCCCGCGCCCTCACCTCCGCCAGCGGGGTGGCAGTCGCCCGCTCTGCGACCTCGTCCCGTTTTCGCTCGAGAATGGTACGGAGGATCACCGCTCACCCTCAGTGGGCGCTGTGTCGCCGGCTGAACTCGACCAACCGGAGGAGTTTCTCCGTGGCGGCGCCGCTGTCGATCGATTGCGCGGCCATCTTGACACCCTCGTGGAAGTCATTGGCCTTGCCGCCCGCGGCGATGGCCAGCGAGGCGTTCATCAGCACGACGTCACGCTTCGGGCCCTCCTCTCCGTTCAGAAGGCGCCTGATGATCTGGGCGTTTTCCGCGGCGTTGCCGCCCTGCAGGTCGCTGAGACGCGACCGCCTCAGGCCGAAATCCTCCGGCGACACCCTGTAGGTGTGGACGTGACCTCCCCTCACCTCTGAGACCTTGCTCTCACCCGAGGCTGAGATCTCATCCAGGCCGTCAAGGCCGTGAACGACAAAGGCCCGCCTCGACCCCAACTCATTCAACACCCGCGCCAAGACCTCGGTCAGCCCCTCCTGATAGACACCCACCACCTGGGCCGACGCTCCGGCCGGGTTGGTGAGCGGCCCCAGGATATTGAACACCGTCCGGATTCGGATCTCTCTGCGGGCCGTCATGACGTATTTCATCGCCTTGTGGAGCAACGGCGCGTAGAGGAAGCCGATGCCGACCTCGTCTATGCACTGTCCTACCTGTTCGGGCGGCAGCTCGATGCTGACGCCCAATGCCTCGATCACGTCGGCGCTCCCGCACAAGCTCGACACAGAACGGTTCCCGTGTTTGGCCACCGGGATCCCCGCGCCGGCGACGACGAAGGCGGTAGCGGTCGAGATGTTGAAGGTATTGCTCGCATCCCCCCCTGTGCCGCACGTGTCCACAAGCGCCTCCCGGTCAGTGCCCGAGATCGAAGCGTCCACCTGCCCACGTACCTTCACAGGTGACACCTTCTCACGCATCGCCCTGGCAAAGCCGGTGATCTCAGCAACCGTCTCACCCTTGAGTCGAAGGGCGGTGAGAAACGCCGCGATCTGCGCGTCAGTCGCCTTCCCGGACATGATCTCATCCATGGTCATGAAGGCATCTTCTGCGCTCAGGTCCTCCCGCTCTACCACCTTCTTCAACGATTCGAGGATCATGACGCGCCTCCGACAGCCTCCTCAGGAGAGGGAGAGGAAGTTCCTGAGCAGCCCCTTGCCCTCCTTCGTGAGGATCGATTCGGGATGAAACTGGATCCCTTCGATCGGATACTCCTTATGGCGAACACCCATGATCTCGCCCTCGGCCGTCTCGGCCGAGATCTCCAGGCAGCTCGGAAGCTCACCTCGGTCCACCAACAGGGAATGGTAACGCGTCGCCTCAAACGGGTTCTGCAGCCCTTCAAAGATGGTCCGCCCGTCGTGGTGGATCGGGGAGGTCTTGCCATGCATGAGCCGCGCGGCCCGCACGATCCTTCCGCCAAACGCGGCGCCAATACACTGGTGGCCCAGACAGACCCCAAGAACCGGCACCTGTCCGGCAAATCGCAGGATGAGGTCGCAACAGATCCCGGCTTCCTTTGGTGTCTTCGGTCCCGGAGAGATCACGATCCGATCCGGTCGAAGCTGCGCGAGCTCTTCGAGGGCGATCTGGTCATTCCGGAAGACGCGGGGGCGTTCGCCAAGCTCTCCCAAATACTGAACCAGATTATAGGTGAAGGAATCGTAGTTGTCGATGACGACCAGCATCTCCACCCCGCTCAGCCAGCGAGAAGATGGCCCGATTCTGCCATCTCGATCGCCTTGATCATCCCCTTCGCCTTGTTCATCGTCTCCTCATACTCCCGCTCCGGATTGGAGTCAGCAACAATGCCGGCGCCGACCTGAACGTGGGCGTTCCCCTCGGCGATCAGGACGGTGCGGATCGTAATACATGTGTCCATGTTGCCGGAGAAGCCGAAATAGCCGACGGCGCCCGCATACGGCCCCCGACGGACCCGTTCCAGCTCTTCGATGATCTCCATGGCCCGGATCTTCGGGGCGCCGGTCACGGTGCCTGCTGGAAAGCAGGCTCGGAGCAGATCGAAGGCGTCACGCCCTTCCTCCAACTCCCCGTTGATGTTCGAGACGATATGCATCACGTGGGAGTAGCGCTCTACCACCATTAGCTCGGTCACCTTGACCGAACCGATCCGCGCCACCCTCCCGACATCATTGCGGCCAAGATCCACCAGCATGATGTGCTCGGCCCGCTCCTTGGGATCATCGAGCAGCTCGCGCTCGAGGGCCAGGTCGTGCTCCTCGTTGCTCCCCCTGGGACGGGTCCCCGCGATCGGACGGAGGTGGATCCTGTCCCCTTCCAATCGAACCAGCACCTCGGGGGAACTGCCGACCACCCGCAGATCGCCGAGTCGCAGATAGTACATGTATGGCGATGGATTGATCACGCGCAGGGCGCGATAGATATCGAAGGGGTCCGCGGAGGTCCTGGCCGAAAGACGCTGGGAGATCACCGCCTGAACGATATCCCCAGCCCGCACATACTCCTTGGCGCTCTCCACCGCCTGCTTGAACTCCCCTCGGCTCATGGTCGAGGTGAGCTGGGGCGCCTCCCTGCCCCCGTTCGGCGTCAGGGGGGCGCCCAGCGGACGGCGCAACGAGCTGATGATCGCATCGATCTTCTTGGACGCCTCCTCGTAGGCCTCCCGCAGGCGGTGAGGCGTTGCCTCGGGAACATGGGCGTTGGAAACCACCTTGATCCGGTGAGAGACATTGTCGAAGATCACGAGGGTGTCGGTAAGCAGGAACAGGGCATCCGGCAGGTCGAGATCATCTTTGGTCGTCGCCGGAAGCCGCTCGAATTGACGGACGACGTCGTAGCCCAGGAACCCGACCATTCCCCCATAAAACCTTGGGAGGTCATCGGCTCGCACCGGCCGGTATCGGCTCAAGATCGCTTTGAGGGGTTCGAGTACGTCTGTGTTGATCTCGTGGAACTGGATCCCATCGCCGGTGATCACCTCTGCTCTGGACCCCTTTGCCTTGAAGACGAGGCCCGGGTTGCTGCCGAGAAAACTGTAACGCCCCCACTTCTCCCCACCTTCGATACTCTCCAGGAGGAAGGCATAATTGCCGCTATCGATTTTACGAAACGCGGAGACGGGCGTCTCCATATCGGCGAGGATCTCCCGATAGACCGGGATCAGGTTCCCGTCCCTGGCCTTCCGCGAGAACTCATCGAAGGATGGGCTGAGCATCTCGATGTTCTCCAGTTGTTCGAGCATTCACGCTCAGGGCTGAAAACACGGGATTTGACCGTACCACAGGGGAGAAAAAGCGGTCAAGAAGAAACCCGGCGCCAGGAGCAGAGATAGGAATTGTCATTGCGAGCAAATCGAAGCAATCTCGCCCTTCTTCGGTGGGATTGCCACGCACCCTTCGGGTGCTCGCAATGACACGTAGGCTCATGACATTGGACTGGCTATCCCTGTTCTTGGGCCGGAGCAGTATGCGCTGAGGGTCGTAGGATATCGTGGACGGGTTGCTCCAGAGAGCTGCGAATCAGAGATATTGCTGGATCTTGGCCTTGATGGCTGATTTGGGGAGGGCCCCAATCACCTGCTCGACCCGCGACCCATCCTTGAAGAAGAGGATGGTCGGGATGCTTTGGATCCCGAATCGAGCCGCGGTCTGTCGGTTCTCATCCACGTTCAGTTTTGTGACGGTCATCCGTCCCTCATATTCGACCGCGAGATCCTCGAGTATAGGAGCGACCATCCGGCAGGGACCGCACCACTCAGCCCAAAAATCGACGAGGATCAGCCCCTTCCCCTTGATGACCTGCTCCTCAAAGTCGCCGTCAGTGACGTGAACGGCTTTATCGGACGCCATGCGGCCCTCCCTCCGGCCCTTATGAAACAATGCCCTCGCCGGGCTCTCCGTCAAGGGCAGCCGTATAGTAAAGGACAGGTGGTCGGGGTGTCAAGCGGTTTCAAGCCGTTGGCGATGAGCGGGTTGACGGAACGGCGGCGCAAGAGTTATGATACACCATGTCTAGAGGGTCGAGACCCCCTGCCGCACGCCTGCCCACCTCCGTCTTCGGCCATCGGTTTGCGGATCTGACGCTCCTCGAGGCCGCGCTGAGCCACCCTTCTTCAGTCGACAGCTCGCTGGCACACCTGCGACGTCGCTACCAGCAGCTCGAGTTCCTGGGCGATGCGGTGTGGAATTGCTGTATCAGCGAGGCGCTGATCTCCCTCTTGCCAGGGGCCCCAGAGGGCGAATTGAGCCTTTGCCGCGCGC
>CAZCMC010000004.1:0-26303 GCA_964499665.1 uncultured bacterium
GGAGCAGCCCGGCCTCTGTCAAGATCTGAAACCCGTTGCAGCTCCCGAGCACGAGCCCACCCTTCTCGGCGAACCGCGCCACCTCTCCCATGATGGGAGAGAATCGCGCAATCGCGCCGGTCCTGAGATAGTCGCCATGGGCGAAGCCCCCCGGCAGGATCACGCAATCCGATCCCTTCAGGTCTGCCTCCTTATGCCAGAGATAGCAGGCGTCCTCTTTCAGGACATTCACGATGACATGGTGGAAGTCCTGTTGGCTCCAGGAACCGGGGAAGACCACGATACCGAACTTCATCCGTCGCTTCCCTCGGACCTCATCAGAGTCGCCTCACGACCGGCGCGCCCGGCGGCGCGACATCGGAGCCTTCCATCTCGAAGGTGTAGTCCTCAATGACCGGGTTCGCGAGGAGCCGCCTGCACATCTCCTCGACCTGTGCGTTCGCCTGCTCTCTCGTCGCGCTGTTCAGCGTCACCACCATGAACTTGCCAATCCGAACGTCCCCCACCCCCGTGAACCCCAGCGTCTCAAGCGCAGACTTGACCGTATCGCCCTGCGCGTCAAGGACCCCCGGCTTCAAGGTCACGTAGATCCTGGCTGTCAGCATCATGTCGAAGGTTCCAGGTTGATGAAGCGACTTAGAGCCCAACGCGGGCAAAGATCTCGTCGAGATGTCGGAGATGATAGCCCAGATCGAAGCAGTTTTCAATCTCGGCAGGAGAGAGATGACGGCGGACCTCCGGGTCGGCCAGCAGGAGCGGCTTGAATGGCTCACGCGACTCCCAGGCCTTCATCGCGTGTCGCTGCACCAGCCGGTAGGCTTCGTCTCGGCTGAGTCCCTTGTCCACGAGGGCCAGCAGAACGGCTTCCGAAAAGACCAGTCCTCCGGTCAGCTCCAGGTTCTGCCGCATCCGATCCGGATAGGTCTGCAGCCCCTCCAGGATCCCACGGAATCGGACCAAGAGGTAATCAAGCAGGATGGTCGCGTCCGGAAGGACGACCCGTTCCACCGAGGAGTGGCTGATATCGCGCTCGTGCCAGAGGGGAACGTTCTCCAGACCCGCCTGCGCGTAGCTCCTGAGCAGTCTTGCCAGCCCCGACACCTGTTCGCAGGCGACGGGATTCCGCTTGTGAGGCATGGCGGACGATCCCTTCTGCCCCTCGACAAACGGCTCCTCGACCTCGAGCACCTCGGTCCGTTGCAGGTGCCGGATCTCGGTCGCAAACTTGTCAAGTGACGTCCCGATCAAGGCGAGGGTCAACAGAAATTCGGCGTGCCGGTCTCTGGAAAGAATCTGGCTGGAGATCGGCGCGGGGGTGAGCCCGAGCCGAACACAGACATATTGCTCGACGAACGGTGGGAGATGCGCGAAGGTCCCGACTGCCCCCGAGAGCTTGCCGCAGGCGACCGTCTCCTTGGCTCGCCGGAGACGGTCGAGGTCGCGTCCGGCTTCGGTATACCAGAGCGCCAGCTTCAAACCAAAGGTGAGCGGCTCCGCGTGGACGCCATGCGTCCGGCCAACCATGACCGTCTGTTTGTTGCGACGGGCGAGATCGGCGAGAACGAGGCGCAGGGCCTCCAGCTCCTCTATGAGAATGGTGGCCGCCTCCTGAAGCTGGACCGCGAGGGCGGTGTCCACCACATCGTAGGAGGTCAGTCCAAGATGGATGTAGCGCGCCTCCGGCCCGACGCGTTCCGCCACCGCAGAGACAAAGGCAACGACGTCATGGTGAACCTCCCGTTCGATCTCCTGGATCCGATTGAGGTCATAGCCGGCCCGCTTCCTGATCACGGCCAGCGCCTCGCGCGGAACCTTCCCCAGCTCGGCCCAGGCCTCGCAGGCCAGCAACTCGACGCGAAGCCACGTATCGAAGCGATGCTGCGGCTCCCAGATGGCCATCATCCGTGGACGCGCATAGCGAGAGATCATCGTTCGTCCTCTTGACACACGCCTATGGCTCCGGTCACCTGGTGGCGAAGACAGCCCATCGAGACAACAGGGCCTGTCACTTCGGCCGACTCAGCGCGCAGCCTGAGCTCCGTCGAAGGAAGGGGGTCGGCCGGACGGCCGTCAGGAGAGCAGGGCAGCCTGAGGAAGAGGACCAATGGAGGTGATGGCGAATGCCTCGTCCCGCAAGATCCGCTCAGCCAGCGCCTGGAACTGATAGGCGGAGACCCCTTCGATCCCGGCAATGATCTCATCCAGTTCATGGTTGCGCTGGAAGTAGATCTCCATCTTGGCAAGGCGAGTCATCCGACTGCTGGTGCCCTCCAGACCGAGGAGCAGGTTGCCTTTGAGTTGATCCTTCGCCTGTTGGAGATCAATGGGATCGACCGGTTCATCCCGGAGGCGCGCGCATTCGGCTCGGATCAGGTCCACGACCTGGCTCGAGGATTCGGGACTGGTCCCCGCGTAGACGACCAAGAGGCCACAGTCGCGGTACGAGGCCTGATAGGAGTAGATCGAATAGGCGAGGCCGCGCTTCTCCCGGACCTCCTGGAACAGCCTCGAACTCATGCTGCCGCCGAGCATGGCATTCAGCAGGGAGATGGCGTAGCGATCTTCGTGGGCATGGGGAAGGCCGTCCATCCCGAGGCACAGGTGAAGTTGGGCTGTGTCACGCTCCTCGACTCTCATGGCCGCCGTGGAGACCGGGGCCGGGGGATCAAAGTGAATGCTCTGACCGTCGAAGCCGTCGAATGCCCTCACCACCAGATCCATCAATTGGTCGTGTTCGATGTCGCCTGCCGCAGCGATAACGGTGCAGTCGGGCCGGTAGAAGCGGTCCATGTGGCGGCGGATGTCAGATTGTGAGAGGCGGAGCACGATCTCTTTCTGACCCAGGATCGGCCTGGCCACCGGGTGATCGCCCCAGATCGCCTCGGCGAAGAGATCGTGAACCAGGTCGTCGGGCGTGTCCTCCACCATCTTAATCTCCTGCAAGACCACCTGTCGCTCCCGATCGATATCGTCAGGGGCAAGGCGAGAGTGCAGGAACGTATCGGCCAGGATGTCAATGGCAAGGGGAAGATGCTCCCCCAACACCTTGGCGTAGAAGCAGGTGCTCTCCCGGCTGGTGAAGGCGTCAAGTGTGCCACCGACGGCATCGATCGCCTTGGCGATCTCCTGCGCGCTTCGTCGCTCCGTCCCCTTGAACAACATATGCTCGATGAAGTGGGAGACGCCGGCCACCTCCGGCGACTCGTCCCTCGACCCAACCTTGACCCAGACGCCGATCGAGGCCGACTTGACGGCAGGCATCCGCTCGGTGAGGACCACCATGCCGTTCGGCAACACCTGGCGATTGTACACCGGAGGGATCATGGCTCAGGAAGGCCTGTGCTCTGCCTTCTTCGTCCCCTCGGGCTCCAATACCTCTTTCCGGCTCAGCCGGATCTTCCCGCTCTTGTCAATGTCGATCACCTTGACCATGATCTCCTCCCCCTCCGACAAGACCTCTTCGACCTTCTTCACCCGGTGTTCGGCGATCTGAGAGATATGCAACAGGCCATCGGTGCCGGGAAGGATCTGGACGAAGGCGCCGAAGTCCATGATCTTGACCACCTTGCCCAGGTAGACCTTGCCGACCTCCGGGACCTCGACGATCCTGCTGATGATCGACAATGCCTTCTGTGCCGCCGCCTCGTCCACCGAGGCGATCTCGACCCGCCCATCGTCAGAGACATCGATCTTCGCCCCGGACTCTGCCACGATGCCCCGGATCACCTTGCCGCCAGGGCCGATGACGTCGCGGATCTTGTCCACCGGGATCATGATCGTGAGAATCCGCGGGGCGTAGACAGAGATGCTCGGCCTTGGCTCCGAGATAGCCCGGTCCATCTGATCCAGGATGTGAAGGCGGGCGCGCTTGGCTTGCTCCAGGGCCTTCGCCATGAGGCCGGCGGTGATCCCCTGAGTCTTGATATCCATCTGGAGAGCGGTCAACCCGTGGCGAGTTCCAGCGACCTTGAAATCCATGTCGCCCAAGTGATCCTCGAGGCCGATGATATCGGTCAGAATCGCCGTCCGATCATTCTCCATCACGAGCCCCATCGCTACGCCCGCCACCGCGCACCTGATCGGAACGCCGGCTTCCATCAGGCTGAGGCTCGCCCCGCAGACTGTGGCCATCGAGGACGAACCGTTCGACTCGAGGATATCCGAGACGATCCGTAGGGTGTAGGGAAACTCCTCCTTCGGCGGCAGGACTGTGATGAGAGCCCGCTCTGCCAGCGCCCCGTGCCCGATTTCTCGGCGGCTGGTGCCGCGCATGAACCGGACCTCGCCCACACTGAACGGCGGAAAGTTATAGTGAAGCATGAATCGCTTTGTCCCTTCGCCCTCGATATCATCCAGGCGTTGCTCGTCTTCCGACGTCCCGAGCGTCGTCGTCACGAGGGCCTGAGTCTGACCCCTCGTGAACAGCGCCGATCCGTGCGTCCGCGGCAGGATTCCAACCTCGGCACTGATCGGTCGCACCTCATCGAGTGCCCGACCGTCCGCCCGCCGCCCCTCCACCAGGATCATCCGGCGCAACTCCTCATGCTCGATCTGTTCGAATAGCCCTCTGACGACCAGTTTCCGGTTGTCCGGCTCCTCACCAAACTGGGCCATAACCTCGTCAAAGAGCTGCTGCCGACGGGTGCGCTGCTCCTCCTTGTCGGCCACGCCGGCCAAGGTCCGAAGCCCATGGCGGGCGAGGGTGCTCACGCGCTCCCGCAACTCCTGGTCAGGAGGGGGGACCGTGAACGGCGCCTTTTCGACGCCAAGCTTGTTGGCCAACTCCAGCAGCATGTCAATCAAGGCCTGAATCCCCTTATGGCTGAAGTCGATCGCCTCGGCCATCGACTCCTCGGACACCTCTTTGGCCCACGCCTCGATCATCACCACAGCGGCTTGGGTCCCCGCCACCACCAGATCGATGTCGGTTCGCTCCTGCTGGGCATAGGTTGGGTTGAGGACAAATTTACCGTCGACGCGGCCCACCCGGACGGCTCCGATGGGACCGAGGAACGGGATGGGGGAGATCGTCAACGCGGCTGAGGCGCCCATGATCGCCAGGATGTCCGGGTCATTCTCCTGGTCCGCGGAAAGGACGGTACTGATGATCTGAACGTCCTGCCGGTACCCCTTCGGGAAGAGGGGGCGAAGCGGGCGATCGATCAGGCGGGCGGTGAGGGTCTCCTTGTCATGAGGGCGGCCCTCTCGCTTGAAGAAACCACCGGGGATCTTCCCGGCGGCATAGGCGCGTTCCTGGTAATCGACCGTGAGCGGAAAGAAATCGATCCCCTGCCGTGGCTGCTTGGAAGCCACCGCAGTGACCAGGACCACCGTGTCGCCATATCGAACCAAGGCGGCGCCGTCGGCCTGCCTGGCAACACGCCCGACCTCGACGCTCAGAGATTTCCCTTCGATGATGCGCTCGACGCGAGCAATCATTTACGGATTCCCAACCTTTCGATGATCTGCTTATACCGATCGGCATCCTTGCTCCTCAGGTAATCCAGGAGCTTTCGGCGCCGCGCGACGAGGCGCAGCAAACCTCGCCTCGAGTGGTGATCCTTCTTGTGGACGGTCAGGTGGGTGGTAAGATACCCGATTCGCCCGGTGAGGAGAGCGATCTGCACCTCCGGAGAACCCGAGTCGGTGTCATGAATCCGAAACTCTCCGATGACGGCTTGCTTGTTTGTCGACGCACTGACCACGAAGTCATATCCTCCTTTCTTCTCAAGCAGATACCACAATCACAGTAACGATATCATAGGGCTCTAGGGGAGTAAAGCCCATTCTTCGGCGGAAAACCGGGGAAAGGCGGCAAAGACTGTATCGGCCCTCCCCCTGTCGTGCTCGATCTGTCGCCGGAGCAGGTTCGGGCTCTCGAATCGTCGTTCATCTCGCAGCCGCCCGAGGAAGAAGAGTGTGACCGTTTCCCCGTACAGCTCTTCACCAGACTCTACCAAGTGGGCTTCCACCCTGCGGACCCCTCCGCCGAAGGTCGGAGCCGTCCCGACGTTGACCAGGGCCCGCCGCAGCTCATCACGAAACCATGCATGGCCAGCGTACACGCCGTCCGGAATCAGCAGATCTGCAGTGGCTGGCAGGTTGGCCGTCGGGTAACCGAGCCCCTTTCCTCGCCCGGCTCCCGGTTCGACCTGTCCCCGAATGGCATAGGGCCGTCCCAGATATCGAGCAGCCTCCTGCAGCTGCCCTGTGGCAAGCAACCCGCGGATCAGGGTGGAACTGACCACCTGACCGTCAAGGGCCATCGGCGGGACCACCTCGAGACTGAAGTGGTGCTCTTCCCCAAGCGTTCGGAGGGTTTCTGGGGAGCCGGCCCTGGCCCTCCCGAACGCGAAGTCATATCCGACACACACATACCGTGCCCGGAGTCGATCGACCAGGTAGGTCTTCACAAAGTCACGGGGCGGGGTGGCAGCCAGAAAGGGGGTGAAGGTGACCGCCACCAGAAGATCGATCCCGAGAGCCTGAACGATATTCCGCTTGATCGGCAAGGGCGTAATGAGGGGCGGGGCCTTTGCAGGATTCACCACCTCCAGGGGATGCCGCACAAAGGTGAAGACGGCCGCGGTCCCCTGCTCCTGGCGAGCCCGCCGCACGATCCGGCGGAGGATCTCCTGGTGTCCGAGATGGACGCCATCGAAGGTCCCGAGCGCCACCACCACAGAGGGATAGTCGCCCTTCAGATCCTCGATCCGCTCGACAAAGATCATTGCCCGGCAAGGACCCGCACCGGTTTCAGAACGACCCGGCGAGAATCGGCCGCCGCGAATTCCGGACCGGCGACTGTCGCCTCGGCGAGGGAAAGGAGCTGGCGCCTGTACCCCAGCACCCGAACCAGGTCCCCCTTCTTCACCTCCGGGGGAAAGCTCAGGAGGGCTGCGGCCACCATCCCGCTCCCCTGGGCGACCGCTCGAGTGGATTCGGGGTGGACCCGGACAGCGGGCAGGTGAGCCAAGGCCTCTCCCACCGAGATCATCACCTCCCCGATGCGCCCTTCCTCAACGATCCGCCCCAGTTGTTCGAGCGTGAGCGCGTCCTCGATCAGGAAGCGGCCTGACCGGATTCGGGTGAGCGCATAGAGGTGCGCGCCGCACCCGATCGCCCGACCGATGTCATCGCACAGCGTGCGGGCGTACGTCCCCTTGGAACAACTGACCCGAAACCGGACGAATGGCAGATCAAGCGAGAGGAAAGTGAGCTCGTAGATCTTCACCCTGATCGGTTCCCGCTCGACCGATTCGCCGCGCCGGGCCAGGCGATAGAGACGCTCTCCACGATGCTTCTTAGCCGAGAAGAGCGGCGGGATCTGCTGGATTTCCCCCACGAAGCTCTTCAGGACCTCCTGGAGCGTGACGACGTCCACGGCGATGTCGTCGGTCCGGGACTGGACCTTGCCATCGGCGTCCAAGGTGTCCGTGGTGATACCCAGCCGCATGCTGATCAGGTACTCTTTGTCGGCCTGGGTAAGGAACTGAGCGATCCGGGTGGCACGCCCCACACAAAGCGGGAGGACCCCGGTGGCTCTCGGATCGAGGGTGCCGGTGTGGCCAATGCGGCGGATCTTGAGGAACCGCCGAACCACATCGACCACATCGTGGGAGGTTATCCCCTCAGGCTTGTTGACGTTCAAGACCCCAGTCAGGTCCATCGGATTCGCCGGATTTACCGCCTCCCATCGGGTGTACAGCCCGGTCGCCGCTGGCGGCCACGCAGCCGTTCCACCGTCTCCCACGGCACCTCTACCGCCCCCAGCTCGGCGTCGGCGACGACCCCACCTCCATGAAAATCGCTCCCACCAGTGGGCACCAGGCGATATCGCGACGCCAGGCCAAAAAGGAATGCAGTGACCTCAGGGGTGTACCCTTTATAATACGCCTCGATCCCCTCGAGGCCCGCCTCAACCATAACCGGGAGGAGTCGGTCAAGGTCGAGCCGGTAGTCGCTCGCTCCCACGATGATCGGATGCGCGAGGGAGGGAACACCGCCCGCTTCTTTAATCAGGCTGACTGCCTCCTGAGGAAGGAGTTTTTGTCCCTCAACATAGCCAGGCCCTCCCCGCCTAAGAAAGCGCGAGAATGCCTCGTCCACCGACCCCACGTAGCCCCGTTCAATGAGGGCCCTGGCGATATGGGGCCGTCCGATCGAACCGCCCTGTGCAATCGCCATCACGCGGTCCCAATCGAGGGGCCAGCCGAGTTCTGCCAGCCTCTCCACCATCGATCTGGCCTGCCCCACCCTGCCCTCCTGGAGTCGCGACAGGGCCTCGCGCAGCACGCGATCGTCCGGATCAAGGAAGTATCCGAGGACATGGACATCGTCGCCGTCCAGGCCGGCGCTCACCTCGATTCCCGGGATCACCTGGATCGAGAGATCTGAGGCGGCACGCTCCGCGTCGCGGATGCCATCGACGCTGTCATGGTCGGTAACGGCCATCACCTGTATCCCGGCGATTGAGGCAGCCCTTACCAGCTCTTCGGGCCGGAGTGCGCCATCGGAAACCGTCGTGTGAAGGTGCAAGTCCACCCGGCTCACCATCGTCACTGCTCCGTCGTCTTGTCGGTCTCGAGCTTCCGAAACAGCGCGGCCAGATGCAATCCCTCCTCAAGCGAATCATCCAAGAGGAAAATCAGGGTAGGCGCATATCGCAGGGAAAGCCGGCGCCCCAGCTCGCCACGGAGGAAGCCGGCCGCGCTCTTCAGCCCCATCAGCGCTTCCCGGCCCTCCGCAGCCCCGGTCTGGGCTGGGGAGATATAGATCTTCGCCTGTCGTAGGTCATCGCTGACCTTCACGCGAGTGACCGTCACGAAACCGACCCGTGGATCCTTGACCGAACGCAAGATCAGGCGGCTGATCTCCTCCTGTATGAGGGTGCCGATACGATCGGCTCGCTTCCCTTGCATCAGCTCGTGATCCGGTTATCTTTCAAGCCAGACACGCTCGAGGCCTCAGTGTGTCATCAGGTCGATCTCGTAATCGAGAATGAGGGCGTCGGCGTCACCCTCGATGAGGTTGACCACCTTGCTCAGGATCTCATCCACGAACCGAGGGTCGTTGCTGACACAGGCGATCCCCAGCGTGGCGCGTTGCCAGTCATCAAGACGATCCACCTCCGCGATCGAGACGTTGAAGCGTCCGTGGATGCGATCCTTGATGCTTTTGATTACTCGCCGTTTGCCCTTGAGAGAGTTGTTGCCTGGGATACGCAGTTCGACGCGGCAGGTTCCGACGGTCATGGCCAAAACAGTTTCGAGTTACGGGTTTCGGGTGAGGAAGAACTCGCAACCCCAAACTCGAAACCCGAGACCTCTCTATAATTTCTGGGCGACGGCTTCAAGTTCATAGACTTCTAAGATATCGCCAAGCTTGACGTCGTTGAAGTTGGTCAGGCCGACACCGCACTCGAAACCGCCCTGTACCTCTCGGACGTCCTCCTTGAAGCGGCGAAGAGACCCGACCCTGCCCTCGTGAACCACCTTCCCATCCCGAACGACGCGGACAGGGCTGTCTCGGATGACTTTGCCCTCCAGAACGAAAGAGCCGGCAATAACGCCCACCTTGGGCACTTGAAAGAGTTGACGAACCTCCACGCGCCCCACCGGCCGCTCGACATACTTCGGCGCTAAGAGTCCTTCCATGGCCCCCCGGATCTCGTTGATGGCGTCATAGATCACGGTGTAGAGGCGGATCTCGACCTTCTCCTGTTCAGCCAGCTTCTGGGCCTTCGGCTCAGGGCGCACGCTAAATCCCACGATAACGGCATTCGAGGCTGACGCCAACATCACGTCAGTTTCGGTAATGGCGCCCACAGAACAGTGGATCACTTTCAACCTGACCGCCTCGGTGCTGATTCGTTCCAGGGATTCTCGTAATGGCCCGATAGAACCCTGAACGTCACCCTTGATGATTATCCGGAGCTCCTTGACCTCCCCCTCCTGGATGCGGCGGTGCAGATCCTCCAGTGTCACACGCCGCTTCGAGACGATCCTTTCCTCACGATGCTTCTGTTGCCGACTGAGCGCGATCTGCCGTCCCTTTCGCTCGTCGGCCACCACGACAAGTGTATCACCAGCCATGGGGACCCCTGAGAGCCCCAGCGCCTCCACGGGTGTGGCAGGCCCGGCTTCCTGAACCTTCTTCCCCTTGTCGTTGATCATCGCCCGCACCCGTCCGGAGTGCAACCCGGCGACGATCACATCACCCACCCTAAGTGTCCCCTGCTGCACCAGCACTGTGGCGACCGGGCCGCGCCCGCGATCTAGTTCAGCCTCCACGATCACGCCCCTCGCCGGTCTGTGAGGGTTCGCCTTAAGTTCTTGGATCTCCGCCAGCAAGAGCAGCATATCCAGGAGGGTCTCTATCCCAAGCCTCTTCTTGGCTGAGACCTCCACATAGATCGTTTGCCCTCCCCACTCTTCGGGCACCAGGCCATGTTCCGACAGTTGCTGCCTGACTCGGTTCGGATCGGCACCGGGCTTATCGATCTTGTTGATCGAGACCAGGATCGGAACCTTCGCGTCCTTGGCGTGATTGACCGCCTCCAGGGTCTGGGGCATCACCCCATCGTCCGCCGCCACCACCAAGACCACGATGTCGGTCACGTGTGCCCCGCGGGCGCGCATGGCGGTGAACGCCTCGTGGCCAGGCGTGTCCAGGAAGGTGACCTTACCATTGGGCAGATCGACTTGATAGGCGCCAATATGCTGGGTGATCCCTCCCGCCTCCGACGCGATCACATTGGTCTGACGGATCGCGTCCAGCAGGGAGGTCTTGCCGTGATCGACATGACCCATGATAGTGACCACGGGTGGCCTGGGCCGAAGCAGCGAAGGATCCTCAACCTCCTTGGCCTCTGCTGCAGTTTCTTCCAGGGAGGCAACCTCAACCACGAACCCTAATGTGTCGGCCGCTGACTTCACGAGCTCCACATCAAGAGGCTGGTTGATCGTGGTCATGATCCCGATCTTAATCAGCTTCTTGATGATGTCACTTGGGCTCGTTTGAAGCTTTTCCGCCAGCTCCTTGACGGTGACTGTCTCCGAAATCTTGACAGTGGGGCGAGGCGCGGGAGGTGCCTCTGGTTCAGCAGGTTCCAGATGAAGAGGGGGCTGTGGGGGCGGGGGGGCGACAGCCACTGCCTCCTCTGGTGGCACGGGGACGGGCGACGGAGGAACCCGAGCGACCGGAACCTCCGGCTTTCCCGCAGCCTGGGTGGGGGCCTGCTGAGCAGTCGGCTTGTCCATCGCCGGGGGAGCCTGGTCGAGAACCGCCGTCACCCCTGATGCCTTTGGGGAAGGGGCTACTACCTCTGGCTTCGATGGCGTCCTTGGGCCGGCCTGACTTAATATCGCTCCCGACTCCCTGGCTGTCGTCGGTCCGGACCTCAATCGAGGCTTTGTCGGAGCAGGCTTCGCCCCAACGGGCTTGATCGCTGAGATCCTGGGTGGAGTCGAGACGGGGGCTTCGGCACTCGCCACTTTTGGGCGCGGTTTCCCCAACCCGGGCTTGCCGGGGGGGACTTGAACCCGAGGACCGGACTCCATGACCTTCGGCTTGGAACGGCTTTTCCTCTTAGCTGCTTGGGCGGCCAAGGCCGATCTGGCTCGGTCCTCATCGACGTTGCTGCTGTGGCTATTGACCTTAAAGCCCGCCTTGCTGAGCTGGTCCAAGATTTCCTTGCTCGGCATATCGAGCGCTTTGGCCAGCTCATAGATCCTAATCATTCCCACGCAGGATCACCTCCAAACCGTCAGAGAGTCGGCCCGGCCCAATGGGTCGATGGCCTCAAGCTGGGCGTCTCCTGCCGCTTCTGTCTCCGCTTGGACCTTCGCCAGAACCGATAACACCGCCTCTGCAATGTGAGGATCTGTCACGGCGACAGACGATCGAGGCCCCCCCCCGACAGCGGCCCCCAACTCGTCCATGGCCAAGCAGGTATGGCAAGCGACGCCTGCCCTCGCCGCCAAGGCGCGGATCGTTGCGACCGATCTCTCTGATGCGTCCGCTGCGGTCAGGATCAGTCGCGCGCTCCGCCTCTTCACGGCCGATTCTACAGCCTCTGATCCCGACACCACCTTCCTGGCCCGTCGGGCAAGCCCGAGGAGCGAGACCACCTTCCGGTGGACCCGTTTCTGGATTAACTCTTGAAGGGCCGTCACCCCTATTGGAGCGAAGTCCACCTTCAGGCGACGGGAAAATTCGTCCCGCCTTACCGCCTGCTCCAGGCACGATCGCCGCGAACAGACGTACGCGCCACGACCAGATCCACCGCCAAGATCGACCGCTGCCGCACCCCCCGGTGCGGCATGAACGCGGACCAACTCCGCCTTAGGCCGGACCGTGCGGCATCCGATACATAAACGAAGAGGCGCAGAGGCCACCTACCCCCTTCCTCCTATAGCCAAGGCAGCCTTTGCAGCCTCGATCAACTTTTGGGCTGTCTTGGGGCCGATCCCTTCCACCCGGACCAGCACCTCCTCTGACGCTTCGGCCAGCTTCTGATAACTGTCCAGACCGGCATCGATCAACCGGCTGGCCAGCTTTTCGCCCACTCCCGGCAACTCAGTGAGCCGATCCACCTGAGCGGCGGGGCTGATGACCTCGGTCGCCTTAACCTCCGACTCCGCCCTCGCCCGCTCCTCCGCCTCCTTCTGAACCTCGCCCCGGCTCTTAATGTCCACCCTCCATCCCACAAGCTTGGCTGCCAGACGGGCGTTCTGACCCCGCTTTCCGATAGCCAGGGAAAGCTGGTCGTCGGCGACCAACACCTTCAGGGTGTGCGTCGCCGGATTGATCTCGACGCTCACGACCTCCGCCGGGCCAAGCGCGCTCCGGACGAAGGCGGCCGGATCATCCTTCCAGCCGATCACATCGATCTTTTCGCCCATCAGCTCCCGCACAATTGCCTGGACCCGGCTGCCCCGGTACCCGACGCAGGCGCCCACTGGATCCACGTTTCCATCCCGCGAGGCCACAGCGACCTTGGCCCGCTCGCCGGCATCTCTGGCGGCCGCTTTGATCTCAACAATCCCTTCATAGATCTCCGGGACTTCGATCTCAAAGAGCTTCGCCAATAGACCGGGGTGGGTCCGCGAAAGGACAATCTGGGGGCCCTTTGGCGTCTTCTTCACGTCCAGAACGTAGGCTCGAACCCGATCACCGATCCGGTGGTCTTCACGTGGAAGTTGCTCCCGTGGGGGGAGGATCGCCTCGGCCTTCCCGAGATTCACAATCACGTTCCCCTTGATAACCCGCTGAACGACACCATTGACCAGCTCACCCTCCCGTGCCTTGAAGCTCTGAAAGATGCTCTCCCGTTCCGCTTCCCTGACCCGCTGGATGATGACCTGTTTGGCTGTTTGTGCAGCGATTCGACCGAACCCCCCTGCCTCTACCTCTGATCTGACCTCATCGCCGGCCTTGGCCTCAGGGTTGACTCGCTGAGCGTCCTCGACCGAGATCTCAACCTTGGGGTTCAGGACCTTTTCGACAACCTTTCGCACTGTATGCAACTTGAAACCACCGGACTCCTGGTCGAACTCCACACGAAGCTCCAGGACGGGTCCCAGCGTCTTTCGGGATGCAGAAAGAATCGCTGCGCCGACGGCATCGATCAGGATCTTTCGATCGATCCCTTTTTCGCGCCCGACCTGTTCGATGACCTGTCGCAAATCGATGCCCACTGTTCTCACCAGGCGAGAGCGCCCCGCGTAGGAACTGAGGACGATCGGACACCTTTGGTCCGTCTCGCTCAGACCCTCCACCTTCGACCCTACATTTCACAACACCGGAGCTAGCCGAGCCTTTGAGATCAACACATGAGGGATGAAGACGACCGTGCCATCCTCTTGCTCCAACATGATCCGTCCTGCCTCGAAACCCTTCAGGGTCCCCAGGAATCTCCGTTGGCCCGCGATGGCCTGCGAGGTGGTCAGCCTCGCGCGTTGGCCCGCGAAACGGAGGAAGTCGGCCTCCTGGCTCAAAGGCCGGTTCAGGCCCGGAGAAGAGATCTCAAGCGAATAGGGGTGATCGACAAGATCCTCCACGTCGAGGAGGTCACTCAGCTCTTCGCTCGCTCGCTGACAATCGCCCAGAGTCAAGCCGCCACTCTTGTCGAGATAGAGGCGAAGGATCCACCCACTTACCTCCCGACGAAACTCGACCTCCACCAGTTCGAACCCCAACTCCTGAAGGAGGGGGAGTGCAATCCCCTTCACTCGCTCGACAATCGCCGCACTCATGGACCATAACCCCTCATAAAACAAAGAGTGGGCACTCAACGCCCACTCCTTATGGGAGTGTATCACATCGCCCCTTATCCATGCAAGGGAAATTGGGGAGGAGCGGATGGGGGGTTGCTTACACCTCCTTCTCTCGCTTCGACTCGGCGATCACTCGCTCCTTCAGATGCGGCGGAAGCTCGTCATAGTGAGAGAACTCCATCGTGTAGTCCCCTCGATCGCTGGTGATGGCCTTGAGTTGGGTGGCGTACTCCAGCATCTCCGCCAGGGGGGCCTGAGCCTTGATGACCTGCCCCTTCCCCTTCGTCTCGACCCCCAACACGCGTCCGCGCTTGCTGTTCAGGTCCCCAATCACGTCGCCCATCGACTCATCCGGGACAGCCACCTCCACCGTCATGATCGGTTCCAAGAGGCCTGGATTCGCTTGCAGGACGCCCTTCTTGAAGGCGAGTGACCCAGCGATCTTGAAGGCCATTTCCGAGGAGTCCACGGTGTGGTACGACCCGTCGTACACGGTGACTCTGACATCCACCACAGGATACCCGGCCAGCACACCTTCCTCCATCGCCTCCACGATCCCTTTCTCCACAGCCGGGATGTACTGCCTGGGGATCGCGCCGCCTACGACCTGATTCACGAATTCATATCCCCCACCCCTCGGAAGCGGCTCGAGCTTGATCCAGCAGTCCCCGAACTGCCCTCGGCCCCCCGTCTGTTTCTTATGCCTCCCCTGGACCTCGACCCGCCCATGGATCGTCTCCTTGTACGGGACGCGGGGCGTCTTCATCTGGACCTCAAGCCCGAATTTCCGCTTGAGGCGCTCGATCGCGATCTCCAAATGGGCCTTTCCCATCCCGGCAAGGATGATTTCCTTTGTCTGTGGATCGCGTCGAACCTGAAGGGACGGGTCCTCCTCGCGGAGGCGCTGGAGCCCAACGCTCATCTTCTCCTCGTCCCCCTTTGTCTTGGGCATGATGGCATACTCGATGATGGGGCTTGGGATCTCCATGGGTTGCAGGCGGATCGGGTTCCGTTCGTCGCACAGGGTATCGCCTGTCCCTGTCTCCTTCAGCTTCACTACGGCTCCAAGATCTCCAGGCCCGAGGGCCGGTACCTGAACCTGATTCTTGCCCCGCAGCAGAACCACCTGGCCGATACGCTCCTTGCTCCCTTTGCTGACGTTGTACACGGTCGAGTCAGATGAGAGCAGTCCGGAGTAGACCCGGAACAGTGTGATCTTTCCGGCGTAAGGATCCGTTATCGTCTTAAACACCAACGCTGAAAAGGGGGCATCCTCGCTGCTTTCTCGGGTAAGCCGCTCCCCGCTTTTCGGATCGAGTCCCTCGACGGCGGGGCGATCTGCCGGAGATGGACAGACGTCGGTCAGAAGATCCAACAGCGGTTGTATCCCGATATTCTTCAGGGCCGAACCGCAGAGGACAGGGACGACCCTGCCCCCAAGGATCCCCCGCTTCAACCCGGCCTTCAGCTCCTCGGCGGAGAGGGTCCCCGCTTCCAGATACCTCTCCAGCAGCTTGTCGTCGCTTTCTGCGACGGCCTCCATCAGCGCAGCTCGCAGTTCCTCGGCTTTCGGCTTCAGGTCCGACGGAATCTCTCCCTCGGAAGACTTTCCCGTACCCCCACCCTGGTAGGTCAGGGCCTTCATTCTGATGAGATCAACGATGCCCCTGAAGGATGCTTCGGCTCCGATGGGGAGCTGGACCGGCGTCGCGATTGAGCAGAGATTCTTGCGCACATCCTCAAGAACCCGGAAGAAGTCGGCCTGCTCTTGATCCATCTTGTTGATGAAGATCACGCGAGTCTTGTTGCCCGACTCGGCGAATGACCACACCTTCTCCGTCTGCACCTTCACGCCAGACACACTACTGACCACCACGAGTGCCGAGTCAAGAACGCGGAGACAGTTCCGGGTGTCAGTCAAGTAGATGGAGGCTCCTGGGGTATCGACTAGGTTGAGCTTGTGTCCTTTCCACTCACAGAAGGCCAGGGCGGAACTAATGCTCATCCTCCGCTTGATCTCGTCCTCATCGAAGTCGGTGACAGTCGTCCCGTCCTCGACCTTCCCAAGACGTGAGGTGGCGCCGGCGTCGAATAGGATGGCTTCAGCCAGCGTGGTCTTTCCCGCGCCTCCGTGAGCCACAATCCCGACGTTCCGGATCTTGGCGGTCTCCACCCTGCCCACCTTTCCTACGCCTCATCAGACGGACCAACCGGATCGTATCAAGGCCCCTTTCCTAGCATACCGGTCGCATCATTGTAAAGGGAAAAATCCCATCCCCTAGAAAGGCTGATGCCCTTCCGGAACGGATCGGGAAGGGCATCTACTCACCGAAGAGTATCAGTCTTCTTGAAGGGGTGGACTCATTTCTCGGCATCCCCCGCCTGAGCCGCCAGCGGTTCGGCAGCCCCTTGCCTCGGACCTTCTTCCTTGTGTTCCCGCCGGCCACGCCGTCGGGCCGGCTTCGCTGAAGGTTCCGGAGCGGCGCCGGAGCCTACCAGTTCAATGGCCGCAAGCGGGGCGCCGTCCCCCATTCGGTAATCCAGCTTTGTAATCCTCGTATACCCGCCGTTACGGTCCCTGTAGCGGCCCCCTATCGATTCGAACAGCTTTCTTAACACCTTCTCATCCGCGACGACCTCCGCCGCTTGCCGCCTCGCATGGAGATCCTCACGCTTGGCCAGCGTAATGACCTTTTCCGCCAGCTTGCGTAGCTCCTTGGCCTTGGGTTCCGTTGTGACGATCTTCTCATAATGGAAGAGCGACGTCAGCAGGTTACGGAGGAGCATCTCTCGGTGAGCCGTCGTCCGCCCCAGTTTTCTCCCCGCCTTTCTATGGCGCATACCCCGCGCTCCCCCCCGGCCTCTGCTTAGGCCTTCGAGGCCTTTTCGCTTCGCTTCCCGGAGGGCTCGCCCACGGGAAACCCATCAAGCTTCATCCCCAAGGCTAGCCCCATCCCCACCAGGATCTCTTTGATCTCATTCAGGGATTTCCGACCGAAGTTCTTCGTCTTCAACATCTCAGCCTCAGTCTTCTGGACAAGCTCGTAGATGTACCGAATGCTCGAATTCTTCAAGCAGTTGGCCGACCGGACCGAGAGCTCAAGTTCGTCGACGCTTCGATTGAGGTGCTCCAACAGCCGCTCCTTCTCCTCATCAACGGCTGCCCCCTCTCCCTCCGGTTCCTCCTCGAAGTTGATAAAGATACTCAGATGGTCCTTCAAGATCTTGGCTGCATACGCCACAGCGTCTTGGGGCAGGACGCTCCCATCGGTCCAGACCTCCAAGATGAGCTTGTTGTAATCGGTGACCTGGCCGACCCGCGTGTCCTCGACCAGGAAGTTGACCTTCCGGATTGGAGAGAAGATGGAAGCCACGGCGATCATGTCAACGGGCTGCCCTTCTTTTTTATTCCGCTCTGCCTGGACGTACCCCCGCCCGTGGCGAACCTCCATCTCCACCTCGAGCTTGCCATCCTTGTCCAGGGCGGCAATGTACAGTTCGGGGTTCAGAATCTCCACATCGGGATCCGGATTGATGTGCGAGGCACGAACCTCCCCCTCAGAAGACGCCTTCAGGTAGAGGGTCTTAGGGTGGTCCACGTGTAGCTTGACTCGCAACCCCTTGATGTTGAGGATGATATCCGTCACATCATCCTTCACCCCAGGGATGGTGGAGAACTCATGAAGCGCTCCGGCGATCCTGATCGTGGTCACCGCGGCTCCCTCGATTGACGAGAGGAGGATGCGCCGCAGCGCATTGCCAATGGTCAATCCGAAACCACGTTCGAAGGGCTCCGCGTAAAACTTCCCGTACGTGCTGGTCAGAGTTTCCAGCTCGCATTCCAACCGCTTCGGCTTCTGGAGGCCCTTAAACTTCTGGATCATCAACACCTCCCACACTCGCCATCACTTTGAGTAGAGCGCCACGATCAACTGATCCTCCAGGGGGATGGCTATCTCCTCCCGCGTCGGGGTCGATCGGACAGTCCCTTTCATGTTGGTCACATCCAGCTCTAACCAGCTCGGCAGCGTCCGCTTCTTGGCCCCCTCGAGAGCTGCCTTGATTGCGATCATCTCACGACTCCTCGGCCGCACCTCGATCGTCTGGCCCGGACGCACCATATAGGATGCAATGTCCACCTTGCGTCCGCCCACGAGGAAGTGGCCGTGACTGATCAACATTCTCGCGTGGGCGCGGGAAGCGGCGAAGCCGAGGCGCTGGACGACGCTGTCCAGCCGCTGCTCCAGGATCCGGATCAGGTTTTCGCCTGTGATCCCCTTCTGACGCTCGGCCAAACGAAAGTATTTCCGGAATTGCGTCTCCAGCACCCCATAGATTCGGCGCATCTTCTGCTTCTCGCGAAGCTGGATGCAGTAATCCGAGAGCTTGGTCCGTCGTTTACCGTGCTCGCCGGGGATGTAGTTGCGTTTCTCAATGGCGCATTTCGTAGAAAAACACCGATCGCCTTTCAGAAACAGTTTGATCCCCTCTCGCCGGCACAGCTTGCAGACGGCATCCCGATACCTAGCCACGAGCCCCTCCTCGGCTGGCCGCGTCGCCATTCATCCGACGCTCGCTGCACCGCACGGCACTGCCAGCGCCCCGCCCACCGATGAAGAACGAGGTCCACGGTGAGAACGCCTGCCTCATACCCGCCTCCGCTTGGGCGGGCGACAGCCGTTGTGGGGAATCGGCGTTACATCCTTAATAACCGCGATCTCCAGCCCTGCAGCCTGCAGGGCCCGAATAGCAGCCTCACGTCCGGCGCCCGGCCCTTTGACATACACCTTGACCTCTTTCATGCCATACCCCATCGCCTTCTTGGCAGCGTTGTCGGCCGCCATCTGCGCAGCAAACGGCGTGCTCTTGCGCGAGCCTTTGAACCCCACGGAGCCCGCACTTGCCCAGGCCACTACATTACCTGCCGCATCCGTGATGGTCACGATCGTATTGTTGAAGGTCGCCTGGATGCAGGCGAGCCCATGGGCGATATTTTTCGCCTCCCTCTTACCAGCCGCACGCCCTCCTGGTCGTTTTGGTTTCGCTTCCTCCGCCTCCGCCATCCTTGCCTCCATCATCAGGTCGTCAGCACGGAATGAGGCCCTTCGTCACGAAGGGCGAGACCCAGTTAGTGGTGGACACTCCCCTTCACAGAGCGACTGAGTGCCGCGCGTCGGGTCAAACCTTCTTGCCCTTTGCGCCGGCCTTGCGGCGAGGTCCCTTGCGGGTTCTGGCATTGGTGCTGGTCCGCTGGCCTCGAACCGGGAGCCCACGGCGATGCCTGAGGCCACGATAGGTCCCGATGTCCATCAGTCGCTTGATGTTCATAGAGACCTCGCGTTTGAGGTCCCCTTCCACTTTGTAATTCCCTTCGATGGTCCGCCTCAGTTTCGTGATCTCTTCTTCCGTCAGGTCCTTGACTCGGACATCCGGGCGCACCCCAGAGTCCCTGAGGATCTTGCGCGAGGACGAGGGGCCGAGGCCATAAATATATGTCAGAGCCACCTCCAGACGCTTCTCTCTTGGAAGATCCGTTCCGGCGATGCGTGCCATAGCTCTCCTCCGAGTTCACAGTTCAGAGTTCATAGTCTATGTCCGGTCCCACACGCCTATTTCTATGAACTCTGAACGATGAACTGTGAACCCTTTATCCCTGTCGCTGCTTATGACGGGGATTTTCGCAGACGATGCGGACCACCCCTTTTCGTCGAATGATCTTGCACTTCTCACAAATCGGCTTGACTGACGCCCGGACCTTCATGGCCACTCCCTGGGTCGAGGGATCAGCGAAAACCCCAGGCCCTATTTGTAACGGTATATAATCCGCCCTCGCGTCAGGTCATATGGAGACAGCTCCACGATGACCTTGTCTCCCGGTAATATGCGAATAAAATGCATGCGCATCTTGCCTGAGATGTGCGCCAGGACCTTGTGGCCCTTCTCTAACTCGACCCGGAACATAGCGTTGGGTAAGGGCTCGATCACGGTCCCCTCAACCTCTATCGCCTCTTCCTTCGGCATCGGTCCTTCGTGTCCCCTGTTCAGCCGCGTCCGTCTAGGGAGGTGAGGACCTCCGTCCCGTTCTCGGTGAGGGCCACGGTGTGCTCGAAATGGGCAGACAGCGACCCGTCGCACGTCACCGCCGTCCAACGATCTTCGAGGATCATCACGTCCGGGCTGCCGGCATTTACCATCGGCTCTATCGCCAGGACCATGCCCGTCTTGAGGACAGGGCCATGGCCCGGCGGGCCGAAGTTCGGGATCTGTGGTTCCTCGTGAAGTGAGCGGCCGATCCCGTGGCCGACAAAAAGGCGCACCACCGAAAACCCCTCGGCCTCAACCGCAGCCTGCACCGCGTGGGAGATATCGGACAGGCGACCCCCCGGGTGGACAGCGTCGATGGCCCGCCGCAGCGACTCCTGGGTGACGTCGATCAACCGGTTGGCCTCATCGGACACCTGACCCACGGGTACCGTGACCGCAGCATCCCCGTAGTACCCGTCGACAATAGATCCAAGGTCGAGGCTAATGATGTCGCCTTCCTTGAGCGTTCGTTCGGACGGGAGCGCGTGCACCACCTGCTCATTCACGGAAGCGCAGAGAGAGTACGGATACCCGCGATAACCCTTGAAGGCCGGTTTCGCGCCTCGCTTCAGGATATACTCCTCGGCAAGGCGGTCCAGGTCCAGCGTGGTGATCCCCGGCTCCACCAGCTTGGTCAGCCTGGCAAGGGCTTCGGCCACGATCCGGCCGCTCTTGCGAATCAGGTCGATCTCCCAGGAGGCCTTCAAAATGACCACAGGTATGGCTCACCTTTATCCCAAGGCCCGATGAACGCGTGTGGAGATCTCTTCGACAGTTCCCTGACCGTCGATCCGCTCCAGTAGCCCCAATCCCTCGTAATAGGCGACCAGGGGCTGTGTCTGTTCCTTGTACACCCGCAGGCGATGACGGATCGTCTCCTCCTTATCATCGTCCCGCTGGTAGAGTGAGTCGCCACAGGTGTCGCAGCGCCCCGCCTTCCGCGGCGGACTCGTGTCAACATGGTACATATTTCCGCATCCCCGACAGACTCGCCGGCCGGTGAGCCGTTTGACCAGATCTTCCTCAGGCACCTCCACGCTAAGCACCCTATCCATCGAGGCGTGGAGGGATGTCAGGGCGCGCGCGAGAGCCTCGGCCTGCGGGAGGGTCCTAGGGAACCCATCAAGAATGTACCCCCGGGCGCAATCCGGCTTGCGCAGTCGCTCCTCGATGATGCCGATCACGACCTCGTCCGGAACAAGAGCTCCCCGGTCCATGAACGACTTGGCTTCCCGCCCGAGCTCGGTACCATGGGCGACCGCTTGGCGCAAGATGTCACCCGTGGAAACCTGGGGGATGCCGAGCCTTCCCGTGAGCAGTTTGGCCTGCGTCCCCTTGCCAGCGCCCGGCGGGCCCAGGAGAATAAGCCGCATAAACCGCTACCCCAGCCTCCCCTTGATCCGACTCTTCTTCAGGAATCCCTCATAGTGGCGCATAAGCAGGTGGGACTCGGCCTGCTGGACCGTATCAAGCGCCACGCCCACGACGATCAGCAGGGAGGTCCCCCCGAAGTAGAACGGGACGTTCATCATGGCGATCAGATACTCCGGAAGGATCGAGATCAGCGCCAGGTAGATCGCCCCGACCACCGTGATACGATCCAACACCTTCTCGATGAATTCCGCCGTCCTCGCTCCCGGTCGAATGCCCGGGATGAAGCCGCCATACTTTCTCATGTTGTCAGCCACGTCGGCCGGGTTAAATACGATCGCGGTGTAGAAGAAGGTGAAGAAGATGATCGCCACAGCGTACAGCAACGTGTAGATCGGCGTGGCCGGGGTGAGGGCCTTCGAAACAGCCTGCATCCAGGGATGCTTGAAAAACTGGGCAATGGTGGCCGGGAACACGATGATGGAGGCGGCGAAGATGACGGGCATCACGCCGGCCGTGTTGACGCGCAGCGGGATATGGGTGCTCTGCCCCCCATAGATCCGACGACCCACGACCCGCTTTGCATACTGGACTGGTATCGGCCGTTGGCCCAAGGTCATGACGATGACCCCCGCGACGACCAGCACCATCAGGACCAGGATAGCCAGGAACGTCAGGGCCTTTATCTCTCCCGTGGACAGAAGTCTCCACGTATTCACCATCGCCGCAGGCACGAGGACGATGATCCCGGCAAAGATCAGAAGTGAGATCCCGTTTCCGATCCCCCGCTCGGTGATCTGCTCGCCCAACCACATCAGGAAAATCGCCCCCGTGGTCAACGTCATGGTAGTCATGAGGCGAAACCCCCAGCCGGGGGCCGGCACCACCACCTCGCCCATCGGGCTGCGCATGCTCTCCAACCCAATGGCGATCCCCATGGCCTGGATGGCCGAAAGCAGGACGGTTCCGTACCTGGTGTACTGGCTGATTTTTTTCCGGCCTTGTTCACCCTCCTTGCTGAGCTTCTCGAGGGCTGGGGAGACGACCGCGAGGAGTTGCAGGATGATAGAAGCGCTGATGTAGGGCATGATACCAAGGGCAAGCACGCTAAGACGGCGCAGGGAGCCACCGGTAAAGAGATCAAAAAAGCCGAGAAGCGTCCCGCCGGCTTGATTGAAGAATGAGCTGAGGGCGTGGGCATCGATGCCGGGCGTGGGGATATGGGATCCGATCCGGTAGACAATGAGCGCGATGGCGGTATACACGATCCGCTTCTTGAGCTCCGGAACCCTGAAGATATTACCAAAACCTTCGATCATGCGCCGATGACCTCGATCTTCCCTCCCGCAGCGAGGATCTTCTCGGTGGCGTGCTTGGAGAACCTATGGGCAGAGATGCTCAGCGGCTTCGTCAGGACACCTTCGGCGAGGACCTTCAACCCAGCTCGAAGGTCTCTGACCAGCCCCATCTCCCGCAGCAGGCCTGGGGTAACCTTGGTACCTGGGTCAAGCCGCTCCAGGTCCTTCAGGTTCACGATGGCATAGACCTGCCTGAACCGGTTTGTGAATCCCCGCTTCGGGACTCGGCGATGCAGGGGCATCTGCCCGCCCTCGAACCACGGGTGGATATGGGCGCCCGAGCGAGCCTTTTGGCCCTTCTGTCCCCTTCCGGACGTCTTTCCGTGCCCCGATCCGGTACCCCGGCCGACACGCTTCCGGTCCCGGCGGGCCCCTACTGGCGCCTTCAGCTCATGCAGCCTCATGCCTCGCCTTCCCCATCGATCTGGTACACCTCCACCAGGTGGGAGACCTTTGCAATCATCCCTCGAATGGCCGGAGTGTCGGCGCGCACCACAGACTGATCGATACGGCGCAACCCCAATCCGGCCAGCACTTGGCGCTGATGGGCCCGCCGCCCAATCATACTCTTGCGCAGGATAATACGGAGGCCCTTGCCCATCCTACGCCCTTTGGGCTACAACAGCTTCGAAAATCACCCCGCGTGCGCGCGCCACTTCCTCCGGCGCCCGAAGCGACCTCAGGCCCTGCAGCGTGGCCTTTACAACATTGTGCGGGTTGTCCGATCCGAGGGATTTTGACAGCACGTCCTTTACCCCCGCCGCTTCCAACACAGCGCGGGCTGCCCCCCCGGCCACGACGCCGGTCCCTTGAGAAGCCGGCTTGAGCATCACCCTTCCCGAGCCGTACCTGCCCAGGATCTCATGGGGGATGGTGGTTCCCATCAGCGGTATCTGGATCATCTGCTTCTTGGCACTTTCAATCCCCTTGCGAATCGCCTCCGGCACCTCGTGGGCCTTCCCCAAGCCGATTCCCACACGCCCCTTCTGGTCCCCCACAACGACAAGGGCGCTGAAGTGAAACCGCCGCCCTCCTTTGACAACCTTAGCAACTCGGTTAATCTGAACGACGCGCTCGACGAGGTTCAAGGAGTCAGAGCTGATTCGCTTCAACACTTCTCCTTCTCTGCCGGCTGATTGAGCAATGAGATGGCCATGGACAACTCCCCTGGGTAGGACGGCGCTATTGAAGAGATCGGTTCCGGCAGGCGAGTCACACTCGACATTAGAACTTCAGCCCTTTCTCCCGAGCGCCGGTGGCCAGCGCTTTGACGCGCCCGTGAAACTTGTATCCGCCTCGGTCAAAAATCACTCGGTCAACCCTCGCCGCCAAGGCTCTGGTCGCCAATACCTCCCCGACCAATCTGGCAGCATCGGTCTTGTTGATCGTCTTGGCTTTTTCCTTGACCTCAGTGGAAAGGGTAGAAGCCGCCGCCAGCGTCTTGCCAAGCCCATCGTCGATGATCTGGGCATAGATATGGCAGGCGCTCTTGAACACACACAGGCGTGGGCGTTCCGCGCTCCCGACGACACGTTTCCTTATCCGACGGTGCCGTCGTTCTCTGCTCGCTGCTTTTCCCCCGTAGCCAGCCAACCCAAGACCTCCGAGGCGCGATGCGGCCTACGCGCCGGCCTTCCCAGCCTTACGGCGAATCCGCTCGTTGGCGTACTTGACCCCCTTGCCCTTATACGGCTCGGGTGGCCTGAGACTCCGGAGCTTGGCCGAAACCTCCCCGACCTGTTGTTTATCGGGCCCGGAAACCGTCAGCAGATTTTGATTCTCCACCCCGATCTTGATCCCCTCCGGAATCGGAAAGACGATAGGGTGAGAGTAGCCTAACAGCAGTGTCAGGTGACCTCCCTGGACCGAGGCCCGATACCCGACCCCGATCATTTCCAGCTTCTTTTCGAACCCCTTGGTCACCCCCTCCAACATGTTGGAGACCAGCGTCCGGGTAAGCCCGTGAAGAGAACGATGAAGCTTATTGTCCGAGGGGCGCACGCAATGCAGCACCTTGTCTTCCGCCTTCACGACCATCGAGTGATGCAGGCGAAGCGACAGCTTTCCCTTCGGTCCCTCCACCGAGACGTACCCTCCGGCCAGCTCCACCTTCACCCGGTCCGGAATGGGAATCGGCTTCCTTCCGATGCGAGACATGTTCCACCCACTCGTTGGACGTTCGGCGTTTCAGGTGTCCTCAAGAAAAATGTTTGCTCCCAGACTATCGGCGGAACCACAATCCGCGCTTACCAGACGTGGCAGAGCACCTCGCCGCCCACCCCGCGCTCCTTCGCAGCACGCTCCGTCATGAGTCCCTGCGAGGTCGAGAGGATCGCTACCCCCAAGCCGCTCATCACCCGAGGCAAGCGCCGCGAGTTGGCGTACACGCGAAGTCCGGGTCGGCTCACTCGGCGAAGGCCGATGATGATTCGCTGATTCCCCTGACCATACCTTAGGTAGATACGGAGGATCCCCTGCGTGTCAGATTCGAGGACTTTGAAGTTTTTGATAAAACCCTCCGCCCGAAGGATCTTCGCAACCTCCACTTTCAACCTGGACGTCGGGATGTCGACCTTGTCGTGGACTGCCTGGTTGGCATTCCTGATCCTGGTCAGCATGTCCGCGATAGGATCGGTCATCATGGCTGGTTGGCTCCATGCTCTACGGTTCGCGTTCGGGACTCGAGGCTCGAGGACGTTCGGGACGTCAACCCTTGAATGCGCGGCGCTCCTACCAACTCGCCTTCACCACACCAGGGATCTCTCCCCGGAGGGCCAGGTCCCTAAAGCATATCCGACACATCCCGAACTTTCGCATATAGCCGCGCGGTCGTCCGCACAGCCGGCAGCGGCGATACGCGCGCACCTTGAATTTCGGCTGACGCTGGCTCTTAAGGATTAGTGATAGCTTTGCCATAGCTGCTGAGAAGGCGGCCCTTCCCTCTCCCTCCAAGTCGCCCCGCGCCGGATGGCGCGTTCCGCGGTCCTTTGCCCCGTAGAAACGAGAGGCTCATGTGGCAGTGAACTGTCTCATACGCAGGTGGACACACCGTTTGTGCTGAACGCTACTCACCATCGACGGAATCCGTTGAGACCGCCCGCCCTGCGACTGGCTCAGGGTGAACGAAACCTGCAGTAAGGCGCTACACCCATGGCGCTAGCTCCTCTGGAACGGAAATCCGAGATGGGCTAAGAGCGCCCGGGCTTCCTCA
>CAZCMC010000005.1:0-25934 GCA_964499665.1 uncultured bacterium
TCACCGGTGCCCTCATAGGCGCTGGTGCGGGCGGCATTACAGGCGCCCTGTGGGAGGACATCAAGAAATCGCTGCGTTGACGCTGGTAACGGACGAATCGGAAACAACGTGTTTGAGTCTTTTGTTCCCTCTGGCGGCAATCCAGAGTTCAACAGCGCACGGCGGTAAGTATCGCGGATCAAGAAGGAGGGAAATGCGATGTCACACAACGCGAAGGCGCTTCTGCTTGCCGGCAGCCTCATCCTTGCAAGCGCTGTCGGGGTCGTGTACCTGAACACCGAACGGGCGGCCGCTACCAAACAGGCGACCGTGACATCCGAACGATCGATGACCAAGAGAGTGGACGCCCGAGCCTCTGCCTCGGTCTATGGATTGCCAGCACGGGTTGCGCCGATCTCCATGCCTGGACGAGTGTCACCATCAGAGCCCTCGACGCAGCCAGGATTCAGCAACGCGGTAAAGGGCACTCCGATCGGTGGAGACGTGCGAGCTGGAACCTCGGCGCCCATCGGGAGCGAGTTCACACATAAAATCGAAGCGCGCGCTTCGTGGCACAACGACTGATTCACCCCCGACGTATCGGGTCTCTAGCAGGGACCGGACTCTAACCCATCCCTGCTTTCAGCAGCCTCTCCGACTCGTTTCGCCTCCCCCGGGTCGGAGAGGCTGGCTTTTTTTCCTTTCTCCGTTCTACTCCGCTGCCGCCTGAGGGTACAACACCTTGGAGAGAGCCTCTCCCTTCAATAGGATGAAAGAAATCCGGCGGTCTTCGAACGCCGCCGCGATCGCTCTCAGAGCCTCCTGATGGTAAAGCACTCGGGCGACCGTCGGACCGAGCGTTCCGCCTATATCAGCGACCCTGACGCGTCGGCTGCACCAAGACATCCCTGAACCAGGAAGTGATTTACGGAAGCATGAATCACATGCTGTTACTCCTGACGGTCCGCCTGCCAGAGAGCGAGGAGGAAGGGGACCCCGCTTCTCCCACCAATACGCCATCTGCTTTGTTGACTTGTACTTCCGCCATCTGATATCCTGAAAGCCGTTTTCCCTCTCTCAAGGTTGCCCTCAGTAAGAATCGCGCACGGCTCAGCAAGGAGTCGATCGCTGGATTCGATGACGGAACCACCATGCTTTGCCCGGCGGCCGGAGAAGCCAGATGTCGACTGAATTCGTGAGACTCGATGACCTCGTGTCCGACGATGGACATCGGGTTCCGGCGTACCTCCTCGCTCCTCCAAGCGCCAGGGCTGGCGCAGTGCTCGCGCACGGATACGGCGGTTGCAAGGAACAGATGCTTGGCTTGGCGGCCAGGCTGGCCGATTCCGGGTTGGCCGCGCTCTGTCTCGACCTCAGAGGGCATGGCGAGCACCCCGCCCCGCTTGGGAGTGGATTGCTTCTGGACCTCGAAGCGGGCCTCGCTCGCCTTCGTCCTACCGGGCGGACGATCGCCATCGGTCACAGCCTTGGGGCAAGGCTGGCCTTGATGAGTTCTGCAGATGTGCTGGTAGCCATTTCCCCCGCGCTTCCGTCCCGACCATCCGAGGAGGGGCGCCAGATGCTCCTCCATTTTGGGAGCACGACGGTTCGAGCCGCCTCTCCGGGTCAGATCCTTCAACTGTTGCAGGAGATGGGACCGGTCCCTTCATTCGCGCGGCCGAAGCTGCTGATCCACGCCAGGGGCGACATCCCATCCCTCATTGAAGGCATCACAACCCTTGCCAGGTCGCAGCCTGGGGCCCTTCTATGGGAAATCGAGCTGGACCAGCACCGGGAGGCTCCTCTGAACCAGGGGATCCTGGGATATCTCCCCCGATGGTTCAACCACCTCGATCTGAAGTTCAATAGAGAACTGCTGAACGATCTTCCATCCCGAGTATTGCGGGTCTTGAATCAGGCGGCAGCCTCGCCCCCGACGTCATATCACTGAGCGGGAGGATGAGGCGGTCATCTCCGCATAGATTCCAGTGGCGCGTCGTTGGCAACCGGCTGGTTGCGGCCGGCGGTACGGGACATGAGTGACGATGTAGTTGAGATCCGAGGCCAGAAGGTGGCCCTCTATCGGGACGGGCCAGATGGGCCCCGCCTGGATCGGAAGGTCCATCTCGGCGACTTTCTCCAGGCGGTTGCTTCCACGCATCCGGGGCCGATGAAGGACCGCTATCTATTCTTGCCTAGCGGGACTCGGTTGGTGCAGGTCAAAGGGGCCAGCACCATCCTGGTCATCGAACAGCCGCCCCAGGTTCGACAGATCCGATGGAGCAATGAACGGATGGGCAAGGGGGGAACGTACGCCTCATATCGACTGGCCTTTCCCTATATGGTCTACGTCGTCACGTTCTACCGGGGCGAGTTCGAGGATCTTCGCCTCTACCACAGGACCGCGCCGCTGCGGGCCGGGAATGACCCCGTGTGCCTGAGCAACCTGATGAACGTGCAGGCCGATCTCGGCCTTCCCTCCTGCGCGAGAGCCTGCCTCCGCGGCCGACCCTCCGGCCTGACCGACCTGCCGTTCGCCGGGCAGGTGGAAGGTCTGCTGACCTATTTTTGGACCTCTGGGTTCAATATGGACATCGAAGGGAACTGCTTTGAGAGAGCCCGACTCCTCGACCCGCGCATCTCCAGCATGGAGGCTTGGCAGCAGGCGAGCGAGGCGGACCCCCTCTTCCCTCTAGAGGTGGCGTGGGAGTTGGCGGCACCCAGCCTCCAGGAAGAGGTGGACCGGCAGTGCGCCCTCCGCCATAATTATCTGAATCCGATCAGCAATGCTTCCGGTGTCGCCGATCTGCTCTACCGACTGGAAGAGACCGGGTAGCCAGAGAGAGAGGAGGGAGCCATGAGCGAAAAAGATCGCATCCGGATGGAGGAACGGTACGGACTGTTGGGGACCGGGGCCAGCGAACTCACCGTCCAGGGCCGCCGGTACGACCTCTATGAGCTGCTAAAGGCTATTGGGGAAGACTATCACGATATCCGTCCGATCGACGCCAAGGAGCTAGAACCGGAGGCACGCTTCGCCCTCCGGGTCTTCGACCTCGAGGAGCGGATGATCGTCGCCTTCGAGTTTGACGCCCAATTTCGCTACCTAAAGGAGGACCGGGTGCACATCGCGGAATGGATGGGCGACGACTATTACAAGTTCAATTGGGGGATCTGGTGTCCCGATTCCGTATGAGGCTCTCATCCCATGAATGAGCATCCCCGCATAGAACCGCAACGCCGATATATTCAGTCCAGGGCGGAGGACCTGCTGGGACGGGTTGAGTCGATGACCGATGAGGAGCTCCGGTGGACGGTGCGCCTCTTCGCAGACTGCCTGGACCCGACCGAGCGCGAGGGGCTGCTTCGGGGCTACAACGAATATCTTCGCCTCGAGGACCTGCAGCACTTCGTGAGCGGCTTTGTCCCCAGGTACACTGAGCGCGCGCTGGCGGACCTTGAGACCAAACGGATGGCCGACGGCTCAAGGCTTGATGAACTGACTGACGAGGAATTACAGAGCATGTCGTTGGCGGAGAAGTGGGGGCTGCTGGAGCGTCACCCTAGCGGCCTGGTCGGCTACAAGCTTCGCCGGGAGCTCGCCAGGCTCTTCATGTGCGGGAATTACGACCTGTACCATGACTCCGGCCTCTCGGAATCGTCGGTGGAGTTCCCGATCTACCATCAGGTGCAGGAGCGGTTGATGGGCCTGCCCGAGGACCGGGTTCTCGCCCTGGCGGCTCGCGTGCAGGAGATGACCGCTGGCCTCGACCAACTCTCGCCCGAGCAAGCAGACGAGGTCCTGGCAAGGATCCGCTCGGCGATCGGCGGGAGTGTTGACGTTCACCAACCCATGGAGTCTTTGGTGGGCGGGCGGATGGCAAAACTCCCACTGGTGGCTGAACCGACCACGGCCGAGCTGGCGGCCGATGTGAAAGAGGCCATAGGAACCATGACTCCCGAGGAACTCAAGCGGTCTTTTTTCGTCCTCCTCGACCTCATGACCCTGGAGGAGATTCGGCGAGATCTTGCGCAGCTCCAGGGGCAGTATCAATCCGCGCACAACATCCCGCCGGAGATTCTGTCCGCCCTCGTCCCGATCATCGCGGCCAAGCTGGGCGACCGAAACCTCTGCGATTTCGCCGACCGATACCGAAACGGCCGAATGCTCGCCATGCCGCCCGTGGGTGACCAAGTCTGGTCACTTCTGCCCACGGACGAGCGCCTGAAATTGCTGGAACAGGACAACGACCGTATGGATCTGGCGCAGAGCTCACGCCATCTTGCCAAGATCTTCTTGAGCCTGGAGTACCGGCTCCTCTTCGATCCGGATGCGCAGGTGAGGATCCTCGAGTCAAATGGATACCAGCGCCTGGTCAGCAAGTTGTTCCTGGACTTTGGACAACCCGAGGAGGGCCGGCGTCTGCGTGAATTGAACCGAGTCGTCAGTCGGATGATGCTCGAGGCCGAGGCAACACCTGAAGCAGACCGGGACAACCGGCTGCTGCAGATTCGGAAGGTGATCGGGACCGCCCTCGACCTCCCGGACGAACAAATCTTCGCTGGCACGAAAGGACGCGAGCCATGACCCGCTGGGAATATCAGGACCGGATGTTCATGTTCAAGGAAAGCAAGGAGGGGCTCCAGACCGACCTGGGTTGGCTGAACGAGGCGGGCGCCGAAGGGTGGGAACTGGCCGGCTCGGTGCCCCTGATTGCGCCCAACCGCGATGGGATCGCCTACGGGACAGTGGGTGCGTTGCTGATCCTAAAGCGCCCGATCGGTTGAGGTCGAACTCATGAAGCTGCGGTCAGAAGAGCTATTGGCCTCCGTGCTGGCCGAGACAGAGCGGGCGAAGGCCACGGAGGATCGGGATGCGCTGGCTGCCTCGCTGTTTCGAATGGCGACACTCTACCAGCAGCGTGGTGAGCCGATGAAGGCGATCACGCCCCTGCAAGAACTCCTTGCCTTGCAGGAAGAGACCCAGGATCGTCACGCGATGATTCCAACCCTGCTCCTTCTCGGCGACCTCTACCGACGCCAGGGAGGGTGGCATCATGCACTGGCCCTGTACGACCGGGCCTGTGCCATGCAGGAGGCGGCAGGCGACAAGACCGCCATGGCCGCCACCATTGGCAGCATGGGTGTAGCATACGAGGGGATGGAGATGTGGGAGGAGGCGCTCACGACCTACCGCCAGAGCCTGGCCCTCAAGGAGTCGCTTGGTGACCTTGTCGGGGCCGCCCTGATCTGGAACAACATCGGGAACGTCGAGGCAAAGCGGCGCCGGTTCGAGGAGGCGTTCGACTCGTATGGCAAGAGCCTGGCCATCCAGGAGAGAGCTGAAGATAGGCTCGGTCAGTCGATGACGCTCGCCAATCTGGCAAGCCTCCATCAGCATCGCGGCGAGTGGGAAGCGGCTACTGTCCGATATCGCGAATGCCTTTCCCTCGTGGGGAAAGAGGATCCTCAGAGGCGGGCCGCGGCCTTGAACGGCCTGGGATTCGTGCGAAAGAAGGCGGGTGATCTCGAGGGGGCCATCGCAGCCTACGAGGAAGCCCTTCGGCTGCTTGAAGCGTCCGGAGATCACTTGCGGTCAAGTGTCATCCTCCACAACATGGCTCTCATCCACGAGGAACGGAATGAATGGCGGGACGCGCTTCGACTGATGGAACAGGTCATTTCGATCGACAAGCGGATCGGCCATCCCGATCTGAAACAGGACATGGAGGTGTTTCGTCGAATCCGTTTGAAGCTTGATGCGGAGCGCGACGCGCATCAGTAGCGCCGCCGTCGCTTCGAAGGAATACGCCGGATGAAACAGGCAACGCGAGACGATGCCCAACGATGGATCGCTGAGGCGGAGAACGATATCAAGGACGCCGAGATGTTGCTCCGCCATGAAGGCTACTATCCCCTGTGCCGGTTGGCCTACCTGGCAGCGGCAAAGGCGATGCGCGGATTGTTGCTGGGAATGGGCCAACCATTCCCGGAGCAGGCCGACCTTGCCGCTTTGAGTCAGCAGGTCTCATTGGTTGAGCCGACGCTGGGAGTATTGACCCAGTCCCTCGACCCGTTGCAGCGATTCGCACCGCCGGCGCCGACAGCCGGTCCTGAGGCAACGCCGCTCCCCCCTCCCCTCTATAGCAGGGAAGCGGCGAAGCGGGCCATCGCCCTAGTCCGACACGCAGTCGCCGAGGTCAAGCGATCCCTGACCGCGTTGTCATGAGGTCGGTCTTTCAGGAGGATCCTGACAGCCATGAAGCGATACTTGCAATTGCTGGGAGAGATGAGGAACTACCAGTTGCCCCAGGCGAAGAGCGCTGTGCAGGAGATGAAACCTGATGATGAACTGGTGATTATTGTGCCGGACCAATCGATGGCCGAGGCGATCCAGCAGTGGGCAACAGGCCAGGGCTACACCGTCTCCAATCCCAAAAGGAGCGGGGAGGGGATGACCCGATGGCAAGTCACGGTCCAAAAGGCCGTTGCGCCGGGAGAGAGACCGCCAGCCGGAGCGCCGGCCCTTCCTGCCTGAATCTCACAAGAAATGGAATCGCTCGGAGCGTCGGAGGTATTCGCAACCTGGGTTGGCAAGCTCCTCAGGCCATTTCTCCTAGAACTGCTGGAGCGGAAAGGCAACAGACAGCCGACGGAGGCCGATCTCCAAGCGGCGTTCGAGGCGCTCTGGCCCCAATGCTCGACAAAGCTGATGGTCCAGGAGCCCTGGATGGGAACGGTCCGGTTCAAGAGCCTTGCGCGCTACCGGCCAGAAGAATTTGAGGCCATGGTCTTGGACCCGATGGGCTATTTGAGTGAACGGTTCGGAGGTGGCAAGTTCAAGGTGAACTTCTACCAAGGAATGAATTTTCTCGCCACCCGGAACTTCAAGCCCGAAGGTGAGGCGAAGTGGAGAGAGATGCCGGAGTTACCGGAGGACTGAACCGATTAGCCCGCCTTCCTCTTGACCCCCTCGCATAGAACAGATTCGAGTCTGGGGTTTCGGGTTCACTCGAAACCCGTAACCCGAAACTGTCTTCCCTCAACCTTTTCCAAGGAAGTGCGCATCCATCTCCTTTTGGGCTTCGCGAAGCGTCACGTAGGGCGTTCGCTTGCTGACCTGCTCCTGCCGGTGGCCGCAGCCGGAGCACTGCATGACGTACACCGCCTCCAGATAATAGTGTCCGCAGTTGGGATCGGCGGGATCGTCCGCGAGCGCGATCCGATCGAAGGAATCGATGCGAAGGAGAGGAGGATCGTCACGGTGACATCGGGTGCAACGGAACTGGTCCGCTCGTTCGGCCAATTAATGCCTCCTGCGCTTAAGGGCCGACACGGCTCGCGCCGCGTCGGCTCCTCTTTGCTGGCGGAACAGCAACTGTCTCAATGACGGCGAATCGCGGCAACAGGTATCCTGCCCTCGGCCAGCAACGCCTGCGTTCCCCTACTCCGCTGCGCGTCC
Organism: uncultured bacterium; assembly: GCA_964499665.1. Taxonomy (GTDB): domain Bacteria; phylum Methylomirabilota; class Methylomirabilia; order Methylomirabilales; family Methylomirabilaceae; genus Methylomirabilis. Next base: position 7,442 of record CAZCMC010000005.1, read on the forward strand.
CGTCCGGGCTGGATCGCGGCCAAACGCCCCTTCCACGGCACGAGGTCGAACCGCTCGCCCTTCGGGTGCGCTTCATACGTGTCGATCAGGTCGCGGTAGAACTTGACGATGGCGCCCACGAGGGACACGGCGTACTCGCGGCCCTGGATCTTCAGGCAGTGGACACCTAGGTCGATCAGGTGCGGGATATCGTCCAAGAGGAAGAATGCGTCGTTCTTGAGGGCGACGTGGTCCTCCCACTTGGTGTCGCCGCTGTAGAGCTGCCAGTCCTCCAAACAGACCCTGTAATCAAGGCCACCCCGGTTCGGGCTCCCCTTGAAGAGGTCTTTGCCTCCATCGTCGATCGTTCGCTCAAGCCGATGATAGGGTGACATCCAGCACTTACCGAGATAGGTGTAACAGTAGTTGGCGTGGATCAGGATCTCGATCCCAACGTCGAGCTGCTCCTTGCGGGAGGAAAGCTCCTTGAGGGTCAGTTTCGTGTCCGCCACCACCTGCGAGACGCCGATCTCCCGATAGAAGGCCACGTCAGCGTTGTTCAAGATGTTGGCCCCGATGCTGGCGTGGATGGTCAACTCGGGGAAGTGCCGGTGGACGACCGCAATCGCCCCGACATCGGTCATAATGGCCCCATCGGCACCGTACCCAACGAGGGTCTCCATTCGGCGTAAGAGGTCCGGGATCTCGCTGGACTGCATGTTTGTGTTGAAGGCCACCCGGAGCTTCGCGCCGCCATCGTGGGCGATCCGGACCGACTCACGCAGAGAGGCGTCGTCCATCTCGAAGGCGTCCCGGCGGCGGCTCCATCCCCGTGGTCCGACGTAGATGGCGTTCGCCCCGCTCCTGACGGCTTCCTCGACCATCTCCAGATTGCCGGCAGGAGCTAACAGCTCTATCATCGAATGCACTCCTTTCCCCTGATAGTCAGATGGCGTCTGCAACTGGACGCCGAACGGCCGAAGCCACCGCCTCGGGCTGCACGCCCAGGTACTCCATCCCGGACTTTCCGAAGTAAAAGCCGTTGCAGAGGCCGACTCGAGCATGGCTTCTAAGCGTGGTCCACCACCCCTCTTCAATACCGTTCATTCCTGCGACAGTTTGCTTCAGCGCCTCACGGTAGACCCTGCCGACCTCCAGCCGATAGGCGGGACTCTCCGAGACCGCCTCGATCCGAAAACAGTCATGCCCCTCCGCCACAAGCTGGGGGAGGTGCTCCAGCATGCAGACATCCCGTCCGCTCAGGATCCCTTTCCCTATCGACTTCATCGCCCAGTCGCCCTGCTTGAGGAAGAGATCCTGCTGGCAGAGGTCGGGACACTTCATCCCCCATGCCTCCTCGTATTCCAAGAGGAAACAGTGGTCCGAAATGCCAAGCGGCATCTTCCCGTGAACCAGCAGCTCCATCGGAAGCCCGACCTGGCGCTGGATCTGACCGATCTCCTCCAGGCTCAACTCGTAGTTGGGGGTGATCCGCATCGCCCCGAATCGCTTGAGGACTTCGGCGCCGGCATCGGTGTAGACGTTTGCGAGCCCGCCGATGTGGACCGGCAGGCCGGGGTGTGTTTCGTGGACGATCTTCAGCACCCCAAGATTATGGACCTCGACCGCATCGGCGCCAGCCTCGACGGCCACCGCCAGGGCCTTGCGGAGCTTCGGGAGAAAATCGTTCCGCGGGGCGGCGTACGAGGTGACGTATGCCCTCTTCCCCTGGCCTTTGACAACCGCGATCGCTTCCCGAAGGTCATCGAGATGCTCCAGCAGGTTCGCCTCGTATAGCCGGCACGTGATATTGCCCAAATAGATGGCGTCGTACGGGCTCAGGTCTGAGGCCTTGAGGTCACGCAGATTCGAGATCGTTGTATTCAGCTCAAACGACCGGGTCATCCAGTCTCCTTCCCGGCACGTCATCGGCGCGCCACCGTCCAGGACGGCTCGAGCGAGGGTTCCTGGAAGGCGGGAAGGGGGGTTGTATCCATCCATGCATCGATCGCCGCCCGGTAGCGGCGAACGAGCGGGGCAAGCAGGTCCGGTGAAAGACTTCTGCCCTGGAGCTTGACCACATCGACGCCGGCATCCAGGACGTCAGACAGGTCGTTGATGGGACTGATCTGGCGGCTTGGCAGCAGGCGCTTCGTCACCTGCTGTCCGTCCAGGTAAAGATCCCACGGCTGCTCGCAGACCTTGAAGCAGACACCGGCGCCTCCACGCTTCATGCTGCCGACGAGCCGGTTCCCCTCTCCGTGCAGCTCTGCCAGGGGAGTCGGATTAAGACGGTAATAGCTTGGCATCCAGCATTTGCCCAGCAGGATGAACTCCTCCACCATGTGGATCATGACCTCGGTCATCACGTCCGGGACCTGCGCGATGGCGCGGAGCTCATCCAGGGAAAGGGTGCCGGGCAGGACGACCGCATCGGCCCCCAGATCGCGGTAGAAGGCGACGTCTGCCTCGTTCATGGCTGCACACCCGATGCTCGCGGTGATGCACAACGCCGGGTAGCGAGCCCGCAGTTCCGCCAGAAGACCTGGGTCGTTGACGATGACGCCATCGATCCCCCAATCGATCAGCTCCGCGACCCGACCGACGAGGTATCGCCGTTCGGTTCGGCGAGGGATGGTGTTGAGTGCAACTCGGACTCTTCGAGACCGGGCATGGGCAACACTGAGGACCTCCTGAAGCTCTTCTGGGGTCAGCTCGCCTTTTGCCCCGCCGCGGCTCCATCCCTTGAGGCCGACGTAGATGGCGTCGGCGCCGGACTCGAGGGCTGCCACGGCAGCAGTCGGATCACCGGCGGGCGCAAGGAGGATCGGCGCATCTGCCCGATGGAGAATTAGTGACATCCTACCGTTCTCCCTGTCGAACGAAAACTAGGGCAGGGTAACACCCATTCCAGGGTGAGTCAAGTGGAAAGTGGCGATGTCGGCTCGGCCCCGCCCATGGCGTGGGTGATCAGAGAAGCCACCTCTCGTACCTTCCGTCCATAGCGAGGCAGGCGGCGGGGCGGCATCGCAGATCCGAAGCCGACGAGGCCGATCGTCAGGACGGGATGCCCCTGATGGTCGAAGATCGGAGCGGCCACACTATTGATTCCAGCCTGGATCTCTCCTAAGCTTGCCGCATAACCACGGCGCCTGGCTTCTGCCACCTCCCGCCTGACCCTAGCCAGAACCGGCCCTCTCCGCCCCCGCTGGCCAAGCACGATCTCCGCCCGGAGCACCCGCTCTATGTCGGATTCCCGCATACGGCACAGAAGACTCCTTCCCATGGCCCCAGAGACCAGCGGCAGCACTTGGCCCAGCGGGACCGTGACACGGAAGTCATCCAGCACCTCCGCCTTGTCAATGACCACCACCTTGTCTTGAACAAGGCGTCCCAACAGAGAGGTCAGCCGCATCTCCTCGAACAGATCGACCAGAAACGGCTTGGCCACAACGGCGCCGCTGGCGGCGGCCGCGACCGCCCCACCCAGCTCGATCAGCGCCGTGCCCAGCGAGTATTTCTTGGTTACCTGGTCGTAGGCGACCAAGGCGTGCCGCTCCAATGTTCGCAAGATGCTGAAACAGGTGCTCTTGTTGACCTGGACCCCTCGGCTTAACTCCGACACCCCCCAGGGCCGGTGATTGCGCTCTTTGAGGAAGCGGAGTAACCTGATCGCATGCTCCAGGGCCGGAACCCGATATCCCTCTGCCGCCATATGGACGATCTCCAGACTGTTATTCGTTCTCTCTACAGAACATCGTTCTCCCAATCGAACATTTCTAGCAGCGAAGGGCGGGCCTCGTCAAGAGGAAAGGAGACCTGGAAACGGAACGGCCTGGAGTCCAATTGTCCATTGACTCCAGGCCATTGGGATTGCTGCGCGGGGGCTTTCGGGTGGCTTACCGATTTATTTGGCCTTTGCCTTGTCCTGCTCCCGTTGCCGGAGGACCCGTCGGAGAAGCTTGCCCGTGCCAGGGCCGCCTGGACCGGGCGCGCGCGGCATCTGGTCGGTGAACTCGACCTCCCTCGGCAACTTGTAGACGGCGACCTTTCCCTTGCAGAACTCGATCAGCTCCGCCTTGAGGGCTTCGGAGGGCTGCTGCCCGGATTTGAGAGAAACGAAGGCCTTCGTCTTCTGGCCCATGACCGTATCCGGCACGCCAACGATACCCGCGTCGGCCACTGCGGGATGCGTTACCAAGACATCCTCGATCTCCTCGGGGCCGATCCTGTACCCCGAACTCTTGATGAGATCGTCCTCACGCGCCAGGAACCAGATGTAGCCATCCTCGTCCATGCTGACCATATCGCCTGCGCGGCACCAGCCATCCTTCACAGCGCTGCGTTGCTTTTCCGGGTCGCGCCAATAGATCGTCCCCGTGGGGCCCCTTGCCCAAAGCTGGCCGCTCTCACCCGGCTTACAATCCTTCCCCTCTTCGTTGACAACTCGCAGCTCGTAGCCCGGGATCGCCGGCCCGATCGATCCCGGCTTGACCTTGCGGGTCGCCGCCGAGCTGATGAAAACGAACATCATCTCGGTGGTTCCGAGCCCCTCGAAGATCTCCTGCCCGAACTTCCCCTTCCAATCGAGGTATGTCTGGGCGGTCAACGACTCGCCGCCCCCCGTGCAGGTCGTGAGGGAGCTGAGGTTGAACCGCTTCCCGGCGTCCGGAACCTGGAGCAACTTCCGATAGGCGGTCGGGAGGGCCGAAAGGACGGTAACCTTATGATTCTGGATCGTCTCGAACATCCCATCCGGCGTGAAGCGCGGCAGGAGCGAGAGGGCCGCGCCGAATCGATAGGGAATGGTGGCCGCGGCGGAATAGCCGGCCGCCATGGACAGGGGGGCGGCGCTGAGGAGCACATCATTTTCCGTGAGACGCCAGCAGTATTTGCCGAAGCTATCGGGGACAATGAGGGCTTCCTCCATGAAATGGGCCGTCCCCTTCGGCAGCCCGGTCGTCCCGGAGGTAAAGAGAAGCACCGAGACATCCATGCGATCCCTCCGCACGGGGTCACACGTCGGCTCGCCGGAATCGAGCAGCTCCTGATACAGGAGATATCCCTTCTTCTTGATCTCCTCCGCTTCGCCGCCGACGACGATCACATGCTTGACCGTTTTCAACTCGGGAATCGCCTTTTCGAGCTCCTCCAGCAGTGTCCCGGCGACGATGACCGCCTTGACCTCAGCATTGTTGAACACGTGGGCGATCTCGGACCGGGAAAAGAGAACGGAGGTCGGCAGGACTACGGCGCCGATCTTCAGCACGGCGAAGTTCGCCACGATCGCCGGGGGGATATTCGGTAGGCGCAACGCGACCCGATCGCCCTCCTCGATCCCGAGCTTCTTCAGCGCACTCCCCAGCTTGTTGACCTGGGCTAAGAGGGCTTTATAGGGAATTCTTTTGTCATCGAAACAGAGCGCCACCCGGTCCCCTTTGCCCCCGGCGACGGTCTTGTCCAGCAGCTCCTCGGTGCTGTTCAGCCGCTGAGGGATATTCTTGAACTCCGGGAGCGTGTAGATGCGCTGCGGCCTAAGCTCGCTCGGCGGCAGGTAGTCGGCCGGTATCTTCCCCATCGTCTCCCCCTACTTGTTCAGAAGGTTCTGCAACGCTTCCTCGACCCCGACGAGACGGCCCAGGTCCTTGTCGCTCCGCGGGAAGACCTCTTCAGGATACCGCTCGCCCTCTTTGGCGTAGATCATGAGGGCCGGGACCGCCTTCCCAAACTCCTCCTCCAACGCTCCTTTGACACCGAAGACCGCTCGCTTGCTGGCGCTCGGTCCCGTCACTGCCGCATTGTATTTCATGAACCCCGGAGGGCTGACTTCGACATCGATAGCGCTGGCGTTCACCCCCTTCGCTTTCAACTTCTCGCATAATTCGATCGCCTTGGCGTTATCGCAAGAGAATTGCGATCCCGGCGTGACTTTACTGCTGTAGTAGAAATCAACTTTCATTGCGCTCTTCTCCTATGTGTTGAGCCTCGAAGGCGTTTCGCGGGATGCTTGGCGAGCTGGAACTGTTGAAGTGAATTGCGCACGTCTCGCACGCCAAGCGGATCCGGTCAAGGCGTCAACCGTCTATCGTACACGCTTCAGAAAGAAGGCCACGGCCCCGAAGTTAGGGACCGTGGCCTTCAGTGCCATTTAACTCCGCCGATTGCCCAAGGTATGCGGCCGCGCAGGCCGAAGTTGGCAATGAGGCGAGCCGCTATGCGCCGGGCTTCCACCCCTTAGGGATGATCCGGACGTACGGCCATTCGATCTTGGTGCAGTAGCCGTCGTACGCCTTCGCAACGATCGGATCCAACGCCGGCGCGAAGCACTCCGGCGTTGCATGGATCGGGCAGTTCTTCTTCTGCTCAGCCATCCAAACACCTCCTTCCTCCCTCGGAGATCCCAGAGGGAGATGCCCGGACAGGTGAATAGCACCCGTCCGGGCTTTCCCGGTTCATGGGGAGATTACTTGTACGGCCTCCCTTCCAGGATGAACTTCGGCCGGCTGCCGACCAAGTCCTCTGGCTTGAGTGGGCCACCACTTATCAGCTTGCCCCGAACGTTCTTATAGATGGGGATCGGTTTGCCCTGGAAGTCGGGTCGGGCCTGGGGGGCCTCACTGACCTTGTCGGGCGACCTCCAGTCCTTCTTATAGTCTTTGGTCTGGGCGAATCCGGGCAGCTTGTCATGCGGCGGCGTTGACGCGGTCGGCGCGCCGACCCGCGTGCCGTTGTTGATCTCGACAGCCCAGATCGCGTCGCAACCTGCGCACTTCACCTTGCCTTTGAAGAACCAGAAGGTGAAGGGGTCCAGGTAGTTCAGCGCCTGGCACTTGGAGCACTCCAGAATCAGAGAGCAGTGTGCAAACGACATCGACATCCCTCCTTTCCGGTCTAGATGACGTCTTGGGACTCCAACTCCTTGATCTTTGCCTTCGAGAAGCCACACAGCTTGGAGAGGATATACTCGTTGTCAGCGCCGACTGGCTTGAAGGCCCACTTGTGCCGGGGCGGGGTCTCCGATGCCATGAAGACCGGACCCTGGCTGAAGACGTCGCCGAAGGTCGGGTCGTCGATCCAGTGGACGTTGCCTCGCTGGAGGAAGTGTTCGCTGGTCGAAACCTCCTTGCTGTTCATTACTCGCTGGGCGTTGATGCCGTTCTTGTGCATGAACTCCTCGACCTGTTCCTTGGTCTTGTCCTTGGCCCAGACCTCGAGAGCCTCGTACATCGCCGGCTGGTTCTCGGCCTTGACCCGGTCGTCGTGGGTCGGGTACTTCGTGGCCAGGTCGTCGCGGCCGACCGCCTTCATCAGCTTGGCATAATCGGCATCGGTGTAGGCGCTGACCAGGCAGAAGCCCTCTTCCATTTCCGCCGGGAACTGCGAGCCCGGGTAGGACGACTTGCCGCACCTGATGATCCCGTGCACGCAGAGCAGTGGGTCCCAGTTCCCCCAGCGCTGGGCAACCAGGCCGTACCGACCGTACAGGGCGATGGCGTCCGACAGGTGGCGCTGTGCCCCTTGGACCTGGGAGTACTCGAAGAAGTCGCCGACGCCGGAGACATTGTCACGCCAGTACATGGCCGCGATGACCTGGAACGCCCCCATCATCCCCCCCCAGTAATCCATGATCCAGATCGTATGCTTGGAGGGAAGGCCGACGGGGAACTTGCCTTCGTAGCCGGGGATCTTGCCAGGCCCAGGCCAGCCAGTCACAGAGAAGCACCCACCCTGGGCCTGGCCCAGGATATCATAGGATGCCCGCTTGCGGCCTGGACCCCAGCCGCCGAACCCACCCATCCACTGGTAGATGATCCGGGGATTGATCTGGCTGAGCTGCCGGAAGCCGATCCCCCACCGGTCGAACGTCCCGGCGCGGTAGTTCTCGCAGACCGCATCGGCCTTGGCCGCCAGCATCTTCACGATCTCCACCCCCTCAGGCTTGTGGAAATCGACCGAGAGGAAGTACTCGTTGTGATTCGCGCCGAAGAATCCGAGCCCGGTCCCCTTGTCAGGCATCCACTTAGAGAGGGGATAGAGCAAGGGCTCGTTGAAGGGGGTGGTGTGGCGCATCGGCTCTCCACGTCGCGGAAGCTCGATCTTGATCACCTCTGCCCCCAGCTCCGCCAGGTAGTTGGCGGAGGAAGGGCCTAGGATGTACTGCGTACAGGAAAGCACTCGGAGCCCTTTCAGGGGCTCTGGCTTGTTGAAGACTTTCTTCGGGTCGAAGACATCTCGACAATACTCTTCAAAGGAAATCGCCATTAGATTACCCCCTTTCCCTTCAGACCGTCCATGTCGGCCTTGGTGAGGCCGAGCAGGCGGCGGTAGACGTCGTCGTTGTCTTGTCCGGTCGGCCGACCGATCCACTTGACCCGGCCAGGGGTCCTGTACCCGAGGAAGGCCGAGCTCCCGATCAGCACCGGGCCGTAGTTCTGGTCATCGATGATCTCCATGTGGCCCCGATACTTATAGTGCGGGGTCTCGCACACCTCGTCGAAGAACGAGACGCCGCCCGAGGCCACTTCTTCAGCCTGGAGCTTCGTCTCGGCCTCGTACCGGGTGTTGTCCTTGAACCATTCGGAAAGGGTGGTGTAGGTCTCCACCTGCATGTAGTGGGGGAGCCGGTCGGTGACCACCTTGAGCTTCGGATCCTCGATGATGTGCTGCTCAAGGGCTGGTTGGTCCTTGCCGACTGTCTTCCAGATGCGGAACCAGAGGCGGTCGTGGCCTCCGCCGACCATGATCTGACCGTCCTTACACGGGTTCACCGCATAGATGTTGATCGCCAGGTCCCAGTTGCCGTAGCGCGGCCGAATGCTGCCATCCATGCCGTACCAGCCCCAGTTGTAGTCGAGGATCCGGATGATCCCATTGGCCGCGGTGGCCTCGATGAACTGCCCACGCCCCGAAACACTCTCGCGGTAGTAGAGAGCGGTCATGATCCCCATCGCGGCTGAGGTGCCGCCAACCTGGTCGGCCATCCACCAACCGGATCGGGTAGGCGTCCCACCGAACGACTTGGGCGCGCCGGTCCCATGGACGAAACCGCAGGCGGCCTGCGCTGTCGGGTCCAGGTTGCCCGGCTTATCCTTCATTGGGCCCCACTGGCCGAGCTGCCCCACCCAGCAATAGACCAGGCGGGGATTGATCTGCGAGAGCTGGCGGTAGCCGATCCCTTTGGCATCCCAGTCGCCGGGAGGCGCGTTCTCGATGATCACGTCCGCCTGCACGGCCAGCTTCTTCAACATTTCACGCCCTTCGGCCGTTTCCAGATTCAGTGTGACCGACTGCTTGCTGCGAGCCTCGCACAGGAAGCGCGCGCCGACGGCCCCACCGTGAGTGTCCTTGAACATATACTCCTTGCGGCCGAACGGGGTCAGCTTGCGCAGCGGGTCTCCGCCGACCGGCTCCACCATGATCACCTCGGCCCCCTTCTCCGCAAAGAGCGAGGAGCACCAGTGTCCGATGATCATGTTGCTGGTGCAATCCAATACCCTGATGCGGTCCAGGGCCTCTGGCTTCTTGAAGTTTTCGCTCTGCCGCAGGGCCGACTCAAGCCAGAGCGCATACTCTTTCTTCTGGTCGCTCTCCCCCTGGTACACCTCATCGGGAGTGGGGGTTGCGACCGCCGGCCAGGGCAGGACTGGAATATTCGGCTTCTCTGCCATGCTTTATCCTCCTGTCTTTCACCCAGTTGAGAGATCCAACTCGAACGGGATACAACACGAAGTTCCTTGCACGTCCTTACTACACCCCTAAGACCCAGAAATCGCTTGACCTGTCAATCACCCCCATTCTCAAGACCGGAAGTAAAGATTCCGGGAAAGGTTTTTTCAAACACCGAATAATCTCGCCTCCAACCCACAATAAAACGCTGTTCTACTCACTAGCTCGGCACCACACCGATCTCGTACCCAAGGCGTTCAGAGATCTTCTCCCCCGCCTCTTTGACGAGTGGGACAAGTTCCTTCTCGATTCGCTCCATGGAGAACCGAGAGAGTGGCCCTGACAGGCCAACGCTGGCCACGACCTTGTGAGAGTAGTCTCTGACAGGAGCAGCAAGACACCGCACTCCTAACTCAAACTCTTCATTATCCAAGACGAACCCGACCTTCGCAACCTCCCGGAGATGTTCCCTAAGCGCCTCGGGGCTCACGATGGTGTTCTCGGTGAGCTTGCGCAGCGGTGTGTCTTTGAAGAGTAGTTGCAACCGATCAGCCGATTCAAAGGCCAACTGGGCCTTCCCTGCAGCGGTGCAGTGTGCTGGAAGGCGCTGTCCCAGTCGAAGCACGATCCGAACGGTCTGACTGGTCTCGTGCATGAGAATATAGATGACATCGGAACCGTCCAGAATAGCGAGATTGGCGGTTTCATCGCATCTGTTGACGAGGTCCTCGAGGATCGGCCTGGCCTGCCGCCGAAGGCCGAGATGGTGGAGGAAAACATTTGCGATCTCGAATGTCTTGATCCCAAGGCGATAGTTTCCGCTTTTTCTATCCTGCTCGATGTAGCCGCGAACCTCAAGTGTGGCCAGCAGCCGGAACACATTATTCTTGTGCAGATTCAGCTTATGGGCTAACTCCGTGACCCCTAATTCCTCTGCGCCAAAGTCGAATGACTCCAGGATATCAAGCGCTCGGTCCACCGACTGGACGACATAATCAGCCTTCTCCTTCTTCCGATGCTCCATGCAGGCCTCACAATCCCTCCGAAGAAGAAGGAAACTATTCCTGCCCGGAGAGCATCCTCATTCTGGCTCTACATCGGCTTGGATTCAGGGGAGGGGAAAGACGCTTGGGGACTATAAAATAATGTTCTATTTCTGTCAAGGAAAAAATTAAACGCCATTACAAAATGGAAATTGAACTGCTGAGGCGGACCTTAGGAGGACCCTTCCCGCTCAGGCCTCCACCCTATTGCCGAAGATCGCCGTGCCGATCCGCACCAGCGTCGCCCCCTCTTCAATGGCGACCTCGAAGTCATTGCTCATCCCCATCGAAAGGTGGCGTAGCCGGAGGTCAGGATGGGTATCAGCCGCCCGATCTCGCAATAGGCGGAGCCTTCGAAAGTAGGGACGGACGTCCTGAGGGTTCCTGTGAAACGGTGGGATGGCCATCAATCCTTCGATGGTCAGGTGGGCATAGGCGCGGCAGGCCTGGAGTAACGGGAGAAGCTCGCTCTCGTGAAGGCCGGACTTGTCCGATTCTCCTTCGAGGTTGACTTCGATCAGCGCCCGAACCTGCTTCCGCAGCGCCGCCCCATGCCGGTCCATGGAGGCGGCGAGCTTTACAGAGTCGAGGGAGTGGATGAGCTCGAACAGCTCGACGGCAAGCTTACTCTTGTTCGTCTGGAGGGTGCCGACTAGATGCCATTGAATGGAGGGTGAACTGAGGAGGGCGACTTTCCCCTTTGCCTCTTGGATCCGATTCTCGCCAAAAACCTTAAGGCCGGCATCAAGCGCCTCACGGATTTGGGACACCGCCACGCTTTTTGTGACGGCGACGAGCTGCACATCATTTGGATCCCGACCGGACCGGCCGGCCGCCTCGGCGATTCGCCGCCTCACCTGCTCGATCCGCTCTCGGACCCCTTCTCCCACGCTCGCCGCCCCCCTTCCCCTACCCTAACAGAACGGAACGCCGAGCGTCAACGAGAGAGCTGTGATGGGCGGTGCGCGGCACGTTGAAGGGAACGTCAGTGATCTCCTTTCCTGGCAGACCGCCGCAACCCTTATTCCCGCCGCCCGCTCAGGATGCGCTGTCCTGGTTGCTGCGGGCCCTGAGCTCCGCGATCCCCTCGAACCGCAAGATCCGCCGACAGTTCGGACAGACATTCTTTATTCCGCCGATCGTCGCGAGACAGTGCGGACAGGTAAGACCAGAGCTCCCTGGAAGCAGAAGCCATCGTATCAGTTTGCTGAAGCGTCTTCCTCTATCCATCGTCTCTCCCGAATGCGTCAGGGATCCAACTTCCTCCTTGATCCCTAATGCCGTTCCAACTTGTTACGGCCAATCGCTGATACGTATCCTGCAGCGGTTGTTCAACGATCGCTTTCCCTAGCCTCGCCCCTTTGGCGTCAATAGTTGGAACGGCACTAATCGGCCTTCCGACGCAGGAAGGTCGGGATATCCAGTTCGTCCTCATCAATGTCGCGGGATCTGAGCTGTTCAAGATCACGAAGCCTGAGCTGTTCATCCGATGCCTCGCTTCCGACCGATCCACGCTTCCTGAGGAAGCCCCCTCGTTCGGCCGCCCTTGCCGTGTAGGCCTTCATCTCGACCATGTTTGACGCTTCCTCCCCTCCAGCCGAGGGCGCGACATCGAACCCCGTGGCGATCACGGTCACCCGAACCTCATTGTTCAGCGATTCGTCGATCACCGCTCCGAAGATGATGTTGGCATCGGGATGGGCCGACTTGCAGATGGCGGAACTGGCCTCGTTCACCTCGTACAGCGATAGCGAGGGGCCGCCGGTGATGTTGATGAGGACGCCCTTGGCGCCGTCGATGGCGACGTTCTCCAGGAGGGGGCTACTGATAGCTTTGGAGGCGGCCTCTTGGGCTGCGTTCTCGCCGGACGCGGTCCCGATCCCCATCATGGCGATCCCACGCTCCGACATGATGGTCTTCACATCGGCGAAGTCGAGGTTGATCAGGCCCGGCACCACGATGAGGTCCGCAATCCCCTGGACCGCCTGCCGCAGGATCTCGTCAGCAAGCCTGAAGGCATCCATCATGGGGGTATGCCGCTCGACCACGTGGAGCAGTCGCTGGTTCGGGATGGTGATCAAGGTGTCGACGCACTCGCGTAGCGCGTGGAGGCCCCGCTCTGCGTGGAGCTCTCGGACCTTGCCCTCAAACTGGAACGGCTTCGTCACCACCCCGACGGTCAGGATGCCCAACTCCTTGGCCAGATTGGCCATAATAGGCGCCGCGCCGGTCCCCGTCCCTCCTCCGAGACCGGCGGTGATAAAGACCATATCCGCCCCTTCCAGGAGGGTCAGGATCTTGTCGGTATCCTCAATTGCCGCTTTTCGCCCGATCTCCGGATTGGCGCCCGCCCCGAGCCCCTTGGTCAGGTTCGCGCCGATCTGAAGTTTCCCTGCAACCGGCGACAGCTTCAACGCCTGTGTATCGGTGTTGACGACGAAAAACTCGACGCCGGCGAAGTTTGCCGCCAACATCCGGTTCACCGCGTTGGATCCGCCGCCCCCGACCCCGATCACCTTGATCTTGGCCACATGCCCGGCATCGACCTCCATCTCGAACGGCATCCGCGCCTCCTTTTGTGAAAGACGTTAACGGTTCACGGTTCACGGTTCACAGAGGAAAGCGTTCACGGTTCACGGTTCACAGAGACGACACGGATGGGCTCGATCCTCCTTCGTCAACTGTCAACTGTGGACCGTCAACCCTCATAAGAAATCGCTGAACCACTGCATCATCCGCTTGATCACCTTGTCCACCAATGTTCGCTCCGAGAACCTGTCGAAGCGTCGGTGATCCAGGTGCTCCCTTCCGTACAGCACCAGGCCGACCCCGGTCGCGTACATGGGGGAGCTGACGACTTCCTTCAGGCCGCCGACGCCCGTCGGCATCCCCAGCCGAACCGGAAGGTCGAAGATCTGCTCGGCCAGCTCCGGCACCCCCTCCATGATCGAAGAACCGCCCGTGACCACCACTCCGGCAGCCACCTGCCGCATGAACCCGGCCCGGCGGACCTCCAACTCGACCAGCGTGAAGATCTCCTCCATTCTTGGCTGGACGATCTCGCAGAGCATCTGGCGCGACAGAAGGCGGGGCTTTCGGCCGCCGACGCTCGGGACCTCCACGACCTCCTCGCTGCTCACCAAGGAGGCCAGGGCACAGCCAAACTGACGTTTGATCTCCTCCGCAGAGTGAGGGGGGGTCCTGAGCCCGATGGCGATGTCGTGGGTCAGATGGTCCCCGCCCAGCGAGAGTACCGCGGTATGGCGGATGCTGCCGTCAACGAATACTGCAATGTCCGACGTGCCCCCGCCGATGTCCACTAGCAGCACGCCAAGTTCCTTCTCGTCGGCGGTGAGGGTCGCCTCGCTGGAGGCCAGCGGCTGCAGGACGATGTCCCGAACCTCCAGCCCGGCCCTGACGGCGCACTTGATGATGTTCTCTGCCGACGCGATGGCGCCCGTCACAATATGCACCTCGGCCTCGAGCCGATGGCCGCTCATCCCAAGCGGCTCCTTCACCCCTCCCTGATCGTCGATGATAAATTCTTGCGGGATGATGTGGATCACCTTGCGATCGGCGGGAAGCGTGATCGCCTTGGCCGCCTCGATGACCCTATCGACATCGGCTTGCGTGACCTCTTGGTTTTTGCCGGAGACCGCGATGACCCCGCGGCTGTTGAGCCCCTTTATATGACCTCCAGCGATCCCTACGAACGCGGAGTCCAGGGAGATGCCGGCCATCGCCTCGGCCGCCTCGACCGCTTTCTTGATTGAGTCAACCGTCCCATCGATGTTGACAACCACCCCTTTCCTCAATCCTCTCGAAGGGCTGGTCCCGCAACCGATGATCTCGACCCCGCTCTCCGTGACCTCCGCGACGATCACGCAGATCTTCGTCGTGCCGATGTCCAGCCCGGTGACGATCTCGGGTCCCTTGTTGGTCACGCCTCCCCCCCCTTCGGAATCGGCTTGATGATGATCTTATCGGCGAAACGGAGATCGGCATATTCCAGCTCGCGAAGGCTGATCGCACGAATCCGGAGCACCCTGGCGAGCCGATCCAACTGCCAACGCAAGGCGTCCTCTTGGAAACGTAGATACGGCATCCCGTGGCCCAGCGAGACGGTGCAGCTCCCGTCGCCCTCCAGCCGGATCTCACGGGCCTGGACCCCGGCCCCAAGGGCGTCTTGCTGAAACTGCCGCCACAGGCGCGCACCCTGCTCAAGGCGAGCCGCGTCGAGTCGGTCACCCGCGCTGAGAGGCTGGTCAACGTTGATTCTCAGGATCGGAAGGTTAGACATCTCCTCAACACCCGCGTCCTTCAGAATCATCCCGTCGTCGCTCACGAGAAAAGCGTGATCGGTCAACACAACCGCTCGAGGCGTCCGCTCCGACACCCGAATGAACAAGCTTGAGGGAAGACGGCGGCTCACACTGGCCGCTTTGATCCAAGGGTTGCGCATGATACGCCCGGCCAGACCGCTCAGGTCCACCTCAAGCATGCTCGCATGGGGCGGCAGGCCGAGGCTCTGGATGACCGACGCAGTGGGCACTCGCCGGTTCCCCTCAACAACGAGATCGGTGATCTTAAAGTAGCGCAAACCTAGCAGGCGCGGAACCTCCCGGCGACCGACCTGCCCGAGCGTGACCAGAACCGCAAGGAGGATGATCAGCACCGCGACCTTCCGCATCCGCGGACCGATCAGGGCCGCAAGGCGCCTCACGCGCCAGAGGCGCCCCGGCCGTGCCGACGCGAGCCTCAGGAAGCGCCGGCTCGGGCGAAACGCGGCCTCGTCCTCAGCGCGCGATGGGCGATCCGACGACCCGAATCTCCAGTTCAAGCGCCACCCCTGTTTTGGCCCTCACCTCGGTCCCGGCCCGGTCAACCAACCAGAGCACATCTGCCGCCGTCGCGCCGCCGAGATTCACGATGAAGTTCCCGTGTTTGTCGGAGATTTGCGCCGCGCCGCGCCGGAGCCCCTTGAGCCCTGCCAACTCCACCAGACGCCCGGCGAAGTCGCCGGGAGGGTTCTTAAAGATGCAACCGGCCGACCGATACTCCACAGGCTGCGTCAGGTTTCTTTTGACCAGTAACCTCGAGATCGTCCGCCGAATCTCCACCGGCGCTCCCTTCCGGAGAGCGAACGCGGCCTCCACAACAACGGCCCCTCTCGGGAGGGCACAGTTCCTGTAGGACACACTCAACTCCCCTCGCGACAGCAGCCGCTCTTCGCCCGAGCAGTCCACCACGCGGACCCACTCGAGATGATCGAGGACCGTCCCCGATGGCGTCCCGGCGTTTCCCAGGATCGCCCCCCCAACCGTTCCCGGCACTCCGGTCAGCCCCTCGAGACCGGTCAGGCCACTTCTCGCCGAGAGGGCCAGCAGACGGCTTGTTCGCACGCCTGCCCCGCAACGGATCAGGCCCTCAATCGCTGAGAGCTCCAGAAACGTTCGCGAGAGATTGATAACCACCCCTTCGACGCCTCCGTCCAGCACCAGCATATTGCTGCCGCCACCCAGGACCAGGGCGGGCACGGACTCGTCCCGCGCGACCTTGAGCAACGCTTTCAGATCCTCGAGGTCGGCAGGGTAGACCATCACCTCGGCCGGGCCGCCGATCCGGAAATAGGTGTGACGAGAGAGCGGTTCTTCAATCAGGACGTTTCCTCTGATCACGCCCTGGAGCCTCTCTCTTAGCCTCAACGCGTCCTTTACCATCCCAGTGACCGTTACAGTTCCTGTCGTTGCGGTTTCTTCCCCACAGGACCGGGGTTGAGGGTAGAGTCAGGTCCCTGTTTTCCCCTCAACCCTGGACGCTCCACTCAACACGCTATTCGCCGATGCCGCTCCAGCTTCAAGACGATGCACGATCTCCTCGCAAGCTTTCCAGATGTCGCCCGCGCCCATGGTGATGACCAGATCGCCCGGACGGGCCAGCTCAAGCACCAGATCCGGAACCTCCTCCTTGCGCTCGACGAACAGGACCTCGGGTCGGCCCCGGCGTCCAATCCCTTCGGCAATCTGACGTCCCGAGATCCCCGCGATCGGGGCCTCCCCAGCCGGATAGATCTCGGTGACGATGATCCGGTCTGCAAGGTCGAATGCCGACACGAAGTCGGACAGCAATGCCTGGGTCCGGGTGTAACGGTGGGGCTGGAAGACGGCGATCACCCGACGGCCAAAGCCATCTTTGGCCGCTCTCAGCGTGGCTTGGATCTCAGCCGGGTGATGGGCGTAGTCGTCCACCACCATGATGCCCCGCGGTGTCCCCCTTACCTGGAAGCGGCGGGACACGCCGGAGAACTCGCCAAGCGCCGCACGAATCACGGCGAATCCGATCTCCAGCTCGAGGCCCACGGCCACCGCCGCCAAGGCATTGGAGACATTGTGCAGGCCCGGCACCCTGAGCTCCAGCTCTCCCAGGTGCTGCCCCCTCTCACGGACCTTGAACGTCGAAGCCAGCCCCTGAAACGAGACCCCCTCCGCCGTCACGTCAGCCTCTGTCGTCAGCGCGTACGACACCACTCGCTTCTGCACCCTGGGCAGCAAGTTACGGATATGCGGCTGATCCAGACAGAGAACGGCCGCGCCGTAGAAGGGAACCTTATTGATGAATTCGAGAAACGTCTCCTCGATCTGGCGCAGGTCACGGTAGTAGTCCAGGTGCTCGGCATCGATCGTGGTCACGACCGCGATGGTAGGCGCGAGTTTGAGGAAGGATCCATCGCTCTCGTCCGCCTCCGCAACCATGAACTCCCCCCGCCCCAGCTTCGCATTGCTCCCCAGCGCATCCAGCCTGCCGCCGATGACCACCGTCGGGTCAAGCCCGCCCTTTGCCAGGACCGCGGCGACCATGGAGGTCGTCGTGGTCTTGCCATGCGTTCCGGCCACCGCGACGCCGTACTTCATTCGCATCAGCTCCGCGAGCATCTCGGCCCGCTGAATGATCGGGATCGAATGAGCCTTGGCGGCCAGAATCTCGGGGTTCTCAGGCGAGACCGCCGAGGACCGGACCACCACATCGGCACCCCGCACGTGGGCCGGATCGTGCCCGATCCGGACGGCGACGCCAAGCCCCTGCAGGCGAAGGGTGTGTTCCGACGCTTTCAGGTCGGAGCCACTCACCTGATAGCCAAGATTGTGGAGGACCTCGGCGATCCCGCTCATCCCGACCCCGCCGATCCCAACGAAATGAATGCGCCGGATCTTCTTGAACATCCTCTTACCGCAACCGGTTTATTATTGACTGCTCACTGTTGACTGCTAACCGTTGACCGGTGCCGGTCCTGGCCAGCGGCCGAGGCAGACGCGCCGATTCCACCACGAGGTCGGCCAAGCGTGATGCCGCGTCTGGTGTTGCCAGGGCCTTCGCCCGTTGCCCCATGGCCTCTATCAGCCCCCTGTCGCGAAGGAACGACCGGATGATCTCGGCCACATCGGCACCGTTCAGCTTGCTGTCCAACAGCATGTGCGCTCCCCCGGTGGCAACCAGCGCCTCCGCATTCCATCGCTGATGATCATTGGCAGCGAACGGAAACGGCACGAGGATCGACGGCTTCCCGAGCGCGCACAGCTCCGCCACGGTGCTGGCACCGGCCCGACAGAGGCAGAGATCGGCGACGGCGTAGACCAGGGCCATTTCCCAAAAGAAGGGCTCCACCACCGCTCGATGGCCTGAAGCCTGGTATGCACGGCGGACCTGGCCAAGGTCGCGGGAGCCTGTCGAATGGAGAAACTGGAGACGCTCGACCTCGGCCTCAAGCAGGGGAAGCGCCTCCAACACGGCCTGGTTCAACCGATGAG